>JAHWHN010000012.1 GCA_019323235.1 Candidatus Woesearchaeota archaeon
TATTACAAGCATATTCTCGAGGTGATGTTGATTCTAATAAATTCTGGGAAGTTGTTTTTGAAGGCTATGGAATTTCTTATAGTGAAGATAAAGCAAAAGTTGCATCAAATATTTTTTCAAAATTAACCATTGATGAATCTAATGAACAATTATTGAATTTTATTAAAGAAAATAAAGATAAGTATAATGTATTTATGCTTTCTAATTCTAATGTTGACATAGAACGTGGTAATAGGGAAAGGCATGATTATTTTAGTTTATTTGATGATGTATTTTATTCTCATCATTTGGGTATGCGAAAACCTGAATTGAGAATTTATGAACATGTTCTTAAAAAACATAGTCTTAATCCAAAAGATTGCTATTTTATTGATGATAAAATTGAAAACGTTGAAGCAGCTAAATCTTTGGGAATAAATGGTATTCTTTACAAAATGGATGAGCCATTAGAAAAAATTCTGACTGAAATTAAATATTGATTTATCTTTAATTAATATTTTTTATTTTATTATTTTATAAAAAAGAAAAAGATGAAGTAAAAACTTCATTTTTATTCAGCTTCGAATTCTAATAATCCAAATAAAACTGTTGAAGCTAAGTGAATTAATCTAATTAATTCTGCTTGATGATAAACGATTATGTTTTCAACACCTTTTTTTGTTGTTAATAATTCGTATACTTTACCATCAATTAATTCTTTCTTCATAAGTCCAATTTCATTTGCAAGATCTAATTTTTTTAAGTAGAATGCATCATATAATTTATTGAACATCTCATTAGTTTCTTCGATTATTTTGATAACTTCTTCACTTATTTTTTTCTTACTTTTACAGTATTCTTGGTACATATAAAACATACTGTGCTCTACATAAGATAATTGTGAACATAGGAAGAATAATAGATAAGAATCTTTATCTCCGCCAGATTTATTTTTAATAATGACTCTTCTTACATAATTAGAATATCTATCAAAATTATCTTTAGTTTCTTTATGATCTTCTAAATTAAATCTATTTTCTTTAACATCTTCTAGAATGGTTCTTCCTTCTTCTTTTATGATGAAAAACATTTTTTTAAGAATTACTGAAAATTTGTCTTCTGAAGGTTCAGCAATGTTTTGAATAGTACAAAACTTATCTGTAGTTTCAGTAACTTCAAATCCTAGTAATTTCAAAGAATTTTGTTTAACATGTTTTAATTGTTCTGGATTGTGATATTGTAATTTAATTTCATCAAATCCTTTTCTGTATGCTTGGAATATTACGTTGATAATAGCTCTTTCTTTAAAATTCTTTAAATCTATTAAAGTTTTAGTTATCCTTTTACTTCTATCATTTGTGCTAGCGATAATTAATTTGGAATCTTCGATTTCCATATCAATTTCATCACCTTGTTCAATTTCATTACTTTTCACCCATTTTGCAGGCAAACTAACCATTAAAGTTGCTGGACCGATTTTATTTACTTTTCTTCTCATTTTTACCTCGTTTTGATTTAAATATTATAATTTAGCTGAATTAATTATAATTTGTTAAGTTAGTATATAAATATTTCCATATTAAACTAATGTTATAATTATTATAATAATATAATAACATTCTTCTTATTTATTATAATATTTGTTACTCTTAAGAGGTGATTAGGAGTCACAAATGAAAAATACACAAGTACAAAAAAAATTGGACAACCTAGCAAATAAATTTAGGAATGTAAAGAAATTTAAAGCTGATAAATGCTTAGATGAAGTAATTAAGGCAATGTCCGAAGTTGGAGGAATTACTGGTATCACTGTAAGTTCAGGACATTCATTAACTTTGAATAATCATACTGCTAGTTACAACTTCCCAATAATTTATGAGGAACACAAACCTAATATGTCTAAATTTGCAAAACAATCTTATGAGTTATTAGAATTAATGATGGGATACTTAATAGAGGAAGGTAGAAGTCCTGCAGATTTCGAATACCACTTGGGTAAAGACTACTCTAGTAAACACCACAGTATAAATCCTTATGATAGGGTAGCTTAATTTTTCTTTTTTATATTAATTATTTTAACAATGGTTTTCTAGTACTATAATCTTTTTAAAGATGTTCTCAAAGTATTAACTGATGGAATTTATTAGGGGTAGTAAATTTAAATTAACTGGGGAAGTAATTGTTTATTCTAGAGTTTTTGGAACTATTTGTGATAAATCAAATTGTTTAATGAAATATGCTTCATTCAATAATGATGATCACTTTATTGATTCATTTAGAAAGTTGCACGAATATCAATCAATGCTTGGTAAAGGTAATATTTATGTGCCTTTTTCAAAAATACCAATCTTAATGAATGGAGATTATTTTTTTGAAGAGGGTTCTTATGATGTAATTTATGCTGGAAACCATTTAGATTACTTTGAATGTAATAATTCTTTAAATCAAGGTTTAGAGTATTATAAAGAAAGATTTTCTAAAAGAAAATATAATTTAGAATATTTATCAGAATTATCTCCTAAAGAAAGGTATGTAAAAATTCTGAATGGTGAAGAAATCAAAGATTATGTTAATGAAGAATATTTTAAATTAATGAAAGATTACTTAAAAACTGCTGGTTTAGAAAATTCTTGTGATTTAGATTATAGCTTGTTGAAACAAAATTTTATGATAGAATTTGAAGAATTAAATAGTGGTCTAAAAGATTTAACTGAAAGATTTTTTAATCATTTTGAATTTAAATTAGGAAGGATTGATAAAAGTATAGAAAATGGGTTTTTATCTTTAGTATCTTCATTATTGACTGAGGAATTTGAAAAAATAGATTACAAATCTAAGGTATTAGATAATTTGATTACGAAAAGTGAAGAGCCTTATATAAGATTAAAAGGGTTTAAAGAGCCAATTATATTTGATTTAATTGATTTTTGAAATTTTTGTTAAATTATTAATTTAATTATTTATAATGGTTTTAAACTTAATCTCTTATTTACAATAAAAAACTATATATATATAGAATTTTTCTAGATAAATGGGGAGTGAAATAAGTTAGAATGGAACAGTACAAAATTTTAATTTTGTGACTTCCAGAATGAAACTATTAAAAGGAGTTGAATGATGGAATTAACACCAGGTATGAGACAATATATGGAAGTGAAGGATAAACATCCTGATTGTATAGTCCTATTTAGAATGGGTGATTTCTATGAAACTTTCTTTGAAGATGCAAAAACAGTATCTAGAGTATTAGATATTACACTAACAGCAAGAGGTAAAGGAGAAAAAAGAGCTCCTTTAGCAGGAATTCCTTATCATGCATTAGATAATTACTTAGCGAAATTAGTAAAAAGAGGATTTAAAGTATGTATGGTTGAACAGCTTGAAGATCCAAAATTAGCAAAAGGTCTTGTAAAAAGAGGAGTTACAAGAATTGTTACTCCTGGAACAGTTATAGAAGATAATATGTTGACTCAAAGTAATAACTTCATAATGTCTTTGAATAAAGAAGATGATTCTTACGGAATAGCAATTTCTGACATCTCAACTGGAGAGTTTATAACAACAGAAGTAAAAAATCTCTTAAAGTTATTTGGAGAAATTGAAAAGTACTCGCCAGCAGAAATAATAGTTCCAACTAGTTATGAACAATCTGATATTGTAAAAGATATTAAAAATAGAGGTTATTATGTAAATTCATTTGATGATAGATTTTATTGGATTGATAAAGCTAGAAAAGCATTATTAGAACATTTTAAAGTTGAAAATTTTGATGGATATGGAATTAATGATAAAGATGCAATAATCACATCTTCTGGAGCTTTACTTTCATACTTGAAAGAAACACAATTTAATGCACTAAATCATATTAACAAAATTAGAAATTATTCTGTTGATGAATTTATGATATTAGATTCTTCAACACAAAGAAATTTAGAATTATTAAAAAACATAAAGGATGGAACTTCAAGAGGAAGTTTATTTGATGTAATAAATAAGACTATTACTCCAATGGGTTCTAGAAAACTAAGACAATGGTTATTACGTCCTTTATTAAATGTAGATAAAATTAAGAAAAGACTAAATGCAATTGAAGAATTAAATAAAGACTCTATTTTAAGAGAGGAAATAAAACAAATATTAGATAAAATCTCTGACATAGAAAGAATTTCTGCAAGAATTACTTATGGGAGTGCAAATGCTCGAGATTTAGTATCATTAAAAAATTCATTAAAATACATTCCTGATCTGAAAAAATTATTAACAAACTCAGAATCAAATTTCTTAAAAGAAATTCATGAAATAAATCCTTTAGATGAACTAGTAAATATTATTGAAACTACAATTAAAGAAGAACCAAATACTTCCTTAAGAGAAGGAAATATCATTAAAAAAGGATTTAACGAAGAATTAGATGAATTGAGAATGTTATCTACTAATGCAAAAGAATGGTTAGCTAAATTTGAGGAAGATGAAAGAGAAAAAACAGGAATTAAAAACTTAAAAGTTAGATATAACAAAATCTTTGGATATTTTATAGAAGTTTCAAAATCAAACCTTAATTTAGTACCAGAATCTTATATTAGGAAACAAACTCAAGCTAATTCTGAAAGATACTTTACTGAAGATTTAAAGAATAAAGAAAACATGATTCTTGGAGCTCAAGATAAAATCCAAGCTTTAGAATATGATTTATTCTTAGAAGTATTAAAAGCAGCTCTTGAAAAAATAGAAGGCATCCAAGATATTGCTTCAAAAATAAGTTCATTAGATTGCTTATACAGTTTATCAATCGTATCAAAAAATAATAATTATTGTAAACCTGAAATTTTTGAAAAAAGTCAAATTGAAATTATAAAAGGCCGTCATCCTGTTGTAGAAATATTAGAAGCAAATTTTGTAGATAATGATTGTATCTTAAATGATGAAGAAATTATGAAAATCATAACAGGTCCTAACATGGCAGGTAAATCTACATATTTAAGACAGAATGCATTAATTGTTTTATTAGCTCAAATAGGAAGTTATGTTCCTGCAGCAGAAGCAAAAATTGGAATTGTTGATAGAATATTTACAAGAGTTGGAGCTTATGATGATTTATCTCAAGGACAATCTACTTTCATGGTGGAGATGAATGAAACTGCAAATATCTTAAACAACGCAACTGAAAAATCATTTGTAATTTTAGATGAAATTGGTCGTGGTACTTCAACATATGATGGATTTTCTTTAGCTTGGGCAATTGCAGAATTCTTAATTACAAAAATTAAATCAAAAACAATGTTTGCTACACATTATCATCAACTAAATAAAATGTGTGAAGAATTTTCTGGAATTAAAAACTATCATATTTCAGTAAAAGAAGAAAATGATGAAATAATATTCTTAAGAAAGATTGTTTTAGGTGGAACAGATAGAAGTTATGGTATTCAAGTAGCTAAATTAGCTGGATTGCCTGAAGATGTAATTCATAAAGCAAAAGTATTAATGAAAACACTAGAAAAAGAAGATCAAATTATGAAATCTCTTGAAGAAGAAGTTATTGAAAAACAAGAAGTTGAGAAAGAAGAAGGTCAAAAAGAATTAAAAGAAATTTCTTGGAGAGATATATCGAAGAAACAAGAACCAAAAAATAAAAGTCAATTGACATTGTCAGGTTTTGAAAAATGAGTAGCATAAAAATATTGGATAAAGAAACCATTAATAAGATTGCAGCGGGAGAAGTAATTGAAAGA
>JAHWHN010000077.1 GCA_019323235.1 Candidatus Woesearchaeota archaeon
CTTGTTGTGTAGCAATTCTTCGACTCCAGTCATGGTTATCAGCATGAATTTTAATTAAAAGTTTGATTTGTTTTGCTGTATAAATAAGCGCAATGCCAATAAATATGGCACTTATCGCTCTGATAATTAATCCTGCAAGTTCGTATTCGCAATTCATTGATTTAAATCCTCTTTTTTCATTCCCGTGAAAATGGGAGTCAATAAATATTTGAAATCACTGGATTCCCGCTTTCACGGGAATGACATTGGCTGTCATTCTGAGCGAATCGAAGAATCTTGAAGTGTTGAAATAGATAAAGATTCCTTACTGTGTTGGGAATGACAAACTTTTGCCTTTGACACATAAAATGAATTATTGTATAGTGTCCTTTCAATGTCTGCTTATTTTTAAAAATTATCTTCTAGTCAATATATGAGAAAAAATGTATGTGTAAAATTATCTCTTTAATTAATATGAAAGGCGGCGTTGGAAAATCAACTTTAACTGTCAATCTTGCTTGGCATCTTGCAGGATATGAGGATTACAAAAAAAACGTGCTTGTTGTTGATTTGGATCCACAATTCAACGCAAGTCAATATCTTGTTGGGACACATGAGTATCACGAAATGATTTCAAATGAACCAACAGTATGGGATATTTTTGAGCAACATACAAGAATACCTACAGGGAAAAGAGGAACTGTTGATCCTGATAAAGCTATCAGAAATGTAGAAAAATTTCATGAAGCAGGAAGAGATGAAGTTGTTAGTAGAATCGACATTCTCCCTTCACGCCTTGAATTATCGTTGTCGCTAAAAAATCCAGCCCAAAAAGCAACATTATTGGCTAAGTTTCTTAATAAAATTAAAGAAAACTATGATGTAATATTGATTGATTGTGCTCCAACGGAGTCTATGTTAACTACATCAGCATATCTTTCTAGTGATTATGTTTTGGTACCAGTTAAACCAGAATACCTATCAACTATTGGTTTACCGTTGCTAGTAAATTCAATGAAAGATTTCAAAGATGAATATGAAGAAAAAGACTTAAAATTGCTGGGTATCGTATACAATGCATGTACTAATTACTCACCAGAAGAAGATGAATCAAAAAATGGGGTTAACAAATTAGCTAAAAAACATGGTTGGTATATTTTTGACTCAGAAATCCCCTACTCCAAGTCTTATCCAAAAGGAGCTAGAGAGGGTGAACCAATTTTTAGAACCTCATACGCAAGAACAAAAGTTGCTACAGAATTTAAAAAATTCGCTGATGAATTTGCAAAAAGGATAGACTTATGATTAATCAAAAAGAATTAGATCTTCTGTTAGAAATACATAAGCTTTTGAACAAGTATGGAGAAGAAACATTTAATAATCTTGTTAAGAATCTCAAAGATGAATTTTTCGTCTCTAGTATAGACATATTGGCAAAATCAGCCTCCAATATTAAAACGCCGACAAAAAAAACAAAGGCAAGAATAGATTATAATAAATATCTAAGCAATGTTCTTTCTGAACTTGAAAAAAATGATATTGAAAAATTTAAATTGCTAAATGAGTTTGTGAAAGAGTTGGATTCAAAGAACTGTTTTAGTACACTGAAAGAGTTTTCAATATATTTAAATGAAACGGGAGTATACCATAAAAAAATTCAAACATGGGCGCATGGAAAATTTATTCTAATATCTTATTTTTCTACTCAAAAAATTTTCGAAATTAAACGTACCATCAATAGGATAAATAAGCCTCAGCATAGGGAAGATCGAAGTTTGGACGCTTGGAGTAACATAATTCTAAAATAGCTCAGAAGCCAAAATGGATTTACTTGATTTTATTTTAAATTAAAACATAATTCTTTCGTCATTTTTCTCTGCCGAACTCAGCCTAACAATGCTAATCAGTTAAAAATGTAAATTACTGAATTTACATCAATTAAAAAATTTAGTTACTTTTAGCATATTTCTAATTTATTGATTCGAAGGTATTTATTTCAAACATTGATTCGCATCAAATGTAATTTTTGGCTATTTTTAACTTTAAAATCAAATTATTAGCATACCAATGAAAGCCTCTGACTTATTGATAAAATCCTTAGAAAATGAAGGTGTCGAATATATTTTCGGCATACCGGGTGAAGAAAATCTCGATTTTTTAGATTCTCTGCGCACTTCAAAAATCCAACTCATTTTAACGCGCCACGAACAAGCCGCAGGATTCATGGCGGCGACTTATGGCAGATTGACAGGAAAACC
>JAHWHN010000078.1 GCA_019323235.1 Candidatus Woesearchaeota archaeon
ATTATAATTATTATAATAATATTATAATGATTTTCTTATGTGTTCCTTGCCTCTTTTACTGAAAGAGGTAAAATGAAAAACTATTATAATAAATTTGAGGACTTGGAACTAAAAATAAATAAGAATTTAGTC
Organism: Candidatus Woesearchaeota archaeon; assembly: GCA_019323235.1. Lineage (GTDB taxonomy): Archaea > Nanobdellota > Nanobdellia > Woesearchaeales > JABIAG01 > JAHWHN01. Next base: position 133 of record JAHWHN010000078.1, read on the forward strand.
TTAATTATTGAAGATGAAGAATCCTATAGAAATAATTATTCTAACCTAGCTAAACAGGAAGGTTATAATGTAATAAGTTGTGATAACTCCAAAGAAGGAATTGAAAAAGCTTTAGAATTAAGACCTGGTATTGTAATTACCGATAAAGATCTTTCTGGTAAAAATGGAAGTGAAGTAGCTGAAGAAATTAAGAAACATTATACTCCAAGAATAGCTGGTATTACGGGAGGTAATCCAGATGATTTTAACAATTATGTTGATATAAAAGCTTCAAAAAATATTACAAATGAACAATATTTGAATATTTTAAAGAACTTATCTTATGATAACTCTGATGAAGATTTTGAAAATGTTACTAAATTAGTACCTAGTATCAACAAATTAGCTGAAGAATATGAACAGAATTTGTTTGCATTAAAAATAATTTATGATGGTGCAAGATTTGCAGATACTGAAGAAAAGAAAAAGAAGATTATGTCAAATTGTTCTCAAGATATCTTTAATGGCAAATATGAAGAAGTTCAAAATAATCTAAAATTTGCATTAGATGTTATTAATGATGATCAAAAGATTTCTGCTCTTAAAGAATTTATTGAGTTTGAAGAACAAAATAACATTTTTGATAGATTGAACAATGGAGATTTGTCAGTGATTGATGAAAAAATCGAAGAAGAATTTGTGAAATTTTTCAAGAATTATAGAAAAATATGTTTAGGATGGAATTAAAATGAAATCAAATGAAAAAATAAAACAAATGTATAACTTCATTTCAGAGAATTTATACTTATGTATGCCAGATATGAGAGTTCAAGGAGATAATTTTAACTCTACTTTAATATTTGAAATGCTTTCATGTTTAAATAATGGTAAACAATTATTGTTTGGTGAGTATGGTTTAGGTAAAACTACTTCAGCGGAATTAGTTTCATCTTTAATAGATTGTATCCCAAAAGAAGTTGTTATTTCTTCAGAGATTAGAGGACACCCTGAACAAACTGAAGAAAAAATGATTGGTAGACCAGACCTTGGGGAATTAAACAAAGGTAATGAATCAGTATTATGGAATTATTTTGTAATGAGTAATACTAAAATTATTGATGAATTTAACAGATTACCACCTTCAAAACAAAACATTTTGATTGATGGTATTGATAGAGGTAACTGGCAATACTTATCACAATTAATCCAGACTGGAGAATTCCCATTATTTGCAACTTGTAATTATGAAGATTCAGGTAATGGTGCTTTAATTGAACCAATCTTAGATAGATTTGATATTGCAACTGAATCCAAAAGACCAAATATTACTCAAATGTCAATTATCAAAGACATTCCAAGTAAAGTTAAGAATATGCTTAATGATAAAGATATTGCAAATAAAATATTTGAGATTTACAATAATAAAAATTTAAGCTATAGAAGTAAATTAGAAGCTGTTCAAGAATTCAGAGGTCAATATCAATCAAGAATTGAGAAAGAAACTGGTTTAGAATTATTAACTAGCAAAGAAATGAAATCAATACCAGAAGAAATTGAAGATGTTAAGTTTTCAATAGATGCTGAGTTGTATTATTCATTCATCATATCAGAATTAGCAACATGTCAAGTAAAAGGTATGAAAAGGATGAATGAACCTTGTATAGAAGGTTGCCATTATTCAGACTTTGCATGTAATAAAGTTCAAAATAACTTGTCTATGAGAAGTTGTAATGCTCTTACTAAATACTCTAAAGCATTAGCATGGCTTCAAGGTAATGATGAAGTTACTATTGATGAACTTAATACTGTTTTACCTTATGTAATATGGCACAAAGCAAACTTGAAAGATGATTTTTTAGCTAATTATGTAAAATCAGAAAGAACTGATCCATTAAGATTGTATGCTGCTAAACAACTTTCAGAAGATATTAGAAAAAGGTTTACTGAACAAGTACCTATGATTAAAAATGCAATATGTACAATTAGAGAGAAAGGTATTGAAAAAGGTAGAGCATATATGGAAGACAAAGATCACCCAATATACAGAGAATTTGGTAAAGAAAGCTGGAATCAATAAGAGGATAAAATGACTAAAAAATACTTTGACAAATTTACTGAGTTTAAGAAACCAATAGTTGTTGGTGTTTACGAAAAGTGTATGTTTTATACTCTTGATGATAAATTTGTTGAAGAAGCTAATAGAAAATTGGAAGAGGAAATTAGAAGTCCTTTTGTAACTTTAGATAGAGATGATGCTGGAAAATTAGTTGTTAATCCAAAAATAAATGATTTAACATTAATTAGTTTTGATGATGTTTTAGAATATTATAAACCTCCAAAAGGCTATAAAGTTAATGACATTGATAGTGGGATTGATAATTATGATGTTGTATATAATATAATTAACAAAATGTTTTTGAATATAGAAAGAAAAATTGGCACTGAAATCATTTACAGTAGTAATTTTTTCTTTTTTTCAGGAATGTACGCCAGATCTAAAATATTCACAGGATGTGAGAATTTAGTTAGAAATTATGATATTGATCCTGAACAAATAACTATTTTTACATCCTCCGAAAATCAAGATGTAGCTAAAAAGTTTAAGACAAAATTTAATGTAATTAGAGGATGTAGAGCTAATTTATCAAAAGTTGTTAATGAATATTTACCAAGCAATATGTTCATGGAAGTTGAAGGTAATCATTATCTTTTTGATGATATTATTGGAAAACAAAAAAACATAATGGTTTAAAATGGAACTCAAAAAATGAAATGTTTGAGCTCAGAATGGAGTAAAACGTAATGATGTTGTTAGAAGATCTATTAAAGGAATGCTGGAAAGAAATTAGAGAAGAATTTTACTATCCTAACATCCCTAATCCAGGATTAATTGATGATAAGAGTACTGCTCATATTGATATGGTTAATCACGAGATTAAAATAAATAAGAATTTCGTTAGCTATTTGAAAGAGAAAGGTGTAGATGAAAAAACTAGTTTACGTGGATTGCTTGCTCATGAATTAAACCACTATCTGAAATGTCCTTTTGATTTAACTAGAAGTATGAAGATTTGGTTATATGCTAAACGTGTTGATGAAGATATTTGTAATGAGGTTAAAGCTCACTATGTAGATATTGTAGATAACTTAGACTTGATTCAAAATAATAAGAATAGAGATGTTGGTGAATTATTAAAGACAAATGATTCAGATACAAAACTTTGGAAAGTAATTAAAGGATTTTACCAAGAAGTGGCTGGTTATGATATGAGTATAGATGTAAATAGTTATGATGACATAACTAAAGAAGCTTTAGATAAAATGAAACAAATACCTTTCCTTAATCAAAGATATGAAAAGAATAATGTTACTAAATTTGCTGAGATTATTAAGAGTATTATTGAAGAGGAAGATAAAGATAAACAAAATAGAAATGGACAAGGTAATAATCAAAACTCTGATGAAAGAAGCGATGAAAGTGTATATGATAATATGCCATCCGTTCAAGGTAAAATAGAAAATGGTAATTATAAGAAAGAAGATGTAGAGAAAGCTATAAATGAAATTGTCCCTGAATTAAATGAAGGAGAATTAAAAGACTTTATTGAAGAAGTTTTGGGAAAATTAGCAGGTCATGCTCCTTATAAGAAAGAAATTAGAGAAAATTTGGATATATTGAAATTACAAATTGAAGCTAATAAGTATCCAATTAAGATTAATAAGAGAGAATTAGCTAGTAATGGATCTTTAATTCCACACTCTCATAAAGAATATGAATTAAGTGATAGTCCACAAGACATTGATATTTTTAATTCAATGGGTAAACCTTTCATTCCAGGACTAGGTAAAACTTGGAAGAAAATAGAAGGTCAAACTTATTCAGAGAATAAAAGTACTCCAAATGCAGTAATTATGAAAGACATATCAGGTAGTATGGAAAGTTGTGAACCTTATGCTGAAATTGCTTGTATAGCGGCAGCTAATTCATTTTTAAATAATGATGCAGCAGTAGCAGTATACCTTTTCAATAATTATGTTTGTGATAAAGAATTAAATAAAGGCTATCAAAAGAATAAAAATAGTATAGATAGAGGTCTATGTACTAAAAATAGTGGAGGTACTTCTATTGATAAAAATTCTTTAAGCAAATTAGAGAAAATGATTAATCAATCAGATAAAGAAGTAGATGTTGTTTTAGTTACAGATCTAGAAATTGATGGTAGAGATAAACTATTTGATTATTTATATAACAATAAAAAAAGAAATCATGTTACAATAATTTATACTGGCGAAGAAAAGATTAATGATTTAATTAGTAAGTATAATGATAGTAAATTTTCAATATACCATATTACAAAACCGGAAGATATTCCAAAAGTTGTAATCGGAGGAATGAAATGACTTACTTTGATAAATTTAAAGAAATGGATTATGTGAAAATCTCTGATTCCAGAGCATTGGAATTATTGTGGGCGACTCCTTCAGAAGAAAAAATGGGAGGTGCTAGAACATTAATTAGAGATGTGTATAAAAAAACTCTAAATAAATTTTTTAGCAATAAGATTAACCAAACATTTTGGCAAATGGGAATTGAAAGTTTAAATAAAAAAGAATATGATTTAATACTTGTTGCTGAGAACTTATTCGTAAAGGATGAAATAGATAAGTACTGCTTTAAATTTAGATTCAATGAAATAAGAAATTGGAATAAAGATGTAAGTAGTTTGTTTATTTATTCAAGTTCGGAATATGAAGAAAGGTTTTTTGATAACTATGGTAAAGATATATTTGATGATAGAATTTCAAGTTTAAGTTTATTTAATTTTATTTACAAAATATTAGACAAGGATGTAATTATTTAAAATGAATTACTTTGATAGATTTAAAAATTTGGAATATAGAGAAGAAAAAGGTTTAGATAAATTAGAAGTAATTTGGTTAACTGCACAAAATCATTTATTAAAAGAAATAAGTTTAGATTTTTTAAAAGATCATTATGAAGAACAATTTTATAAAATAGTTGAAGAAAGAGCTAACTTAGATTTTTCATCAGTATTTGATATTTATAGAACTGATAAGAAATATAATTTACTAATTTTGACTCAAGATTTATTTGGAAAAGATTTTGAATTGGTTCAAGATTTTAGATTAGATAATGCAATATCAAGAATTAAAGAAAATAATCAGAATATAAAGTCTGTTTTATTTTATAATAATGATACTTGTAAAAAAAATAGATTTTTCAAAGACAATAAAGATGTTTTCAATGAAAGAAGACCTCTTGGAGAGTTAAATGATTATTTAGATAGTTTAAAGTGGTGGATTTAAAATGAAGTATTTAGATAAGTTTGGAAGTTTGGATTTTTTGTTTAAGGCAGATGATAGACCAATTGAGATTACTTGGTTGTATAATTCACAAAATAAACATGGAAATTTAAAAGGTGTTACTCACTCATATCAAATGGTTACTAATCTTTGTACTGGTTTTGATATTAACATAAATTTGGTAGATATTTATGCCAAAGCTAGTCAATCAATTTGTGACTTAATAGCAATTCAGGAAATTGATTTAAAAAGAAATAGTTACTTTGATCAAGCTTTGTTTAAAAGATTAAAAATTTTTCAAGAAGAGAATCCTTTAGCTAAAACTGCATACTTCTATTTTTTTAATAATTTAGAAGAACCTATCGAAAATTTTGATAAAATAAGAATTGAAGTTCCAAAAATAGATTTTAAACTATCTCATAATAGAATTGTCGAGTTTTTTGAAGCTATTAAAGAATGTAATATGTATTAAAATGAAAAACTATCTTAATAAATTTGTGGAATTGGAATTACAAGATAAAACTGTTCATAGACCTTTAGAAATTCTATGGTTTTATGAGAATGAACAAGATTATTCTAATTATGAAACTATTATTGAAAAAATATGTAATTCTGGTTTAAAGAATCTAAGTGTTGATTTTTGCAAACTTGGTGGCGGAACAGTAAGAAAAAGAATTTGCGATTTGGTACTCATCACAGAAGAAACATTAAGATTCAAAGAAGATAAAAAATCATTAAGTGATTATTATATTAGATATATTATGCAAATTTCTAGTAATTTTGAATATTGTAAATCATTGTACTTATATAATAATAAAGATTTATTATTTAAGACACATTTAGATAGAGAAAATAATGAAGTACAAACTAACTTTGATTATAGAATTAATATTAATCAAATTGATGACTTAATTAATGCAATTCAAGAATGTAATGTTTATTAAATATTTAAAAGAACAAATAAATAAAATAAAAAAATATCAATCATTAAGTTATTGAAACTAATTGAATTGAATTACAATTTTTGTAATTCGTAATCAGTTAAATTTCCTTTTGCACCAGATAATCTGACTCTATCTCCGACATTTAATGAAACTTGATCTTTCCATTGAGTAAAGTCAGGTCTTGTGAATAAGATATATTTACCTCTTTCGCTATCAGGTAGATTATCAAATGCATCAGCACTAGTCACTCTTGATATGAAATTTATTCCTTCAGGTGTTCCTACTAAAAAATCTTGGTCATAATTTGGAAGCTTATCTCTCTCACTTTTTGGAAATGTAAACACTCCATAATTAACTAAAGATAAATTTGCATCTTTATCTAATGACCAATTATTTCCTATAACAGGTATAATTCCAAGTGCTGAACCAGTTTTATAATTACACTTAAGATTTTTTAAGTAAGAATCAGTTATTGGTACAATTCCAATCCCTAAATTTTTTATACTTTCAGGAGCATTACTTAAATGATGGGCTACTTCGTTAAATTCTTTATTCATATATTTTAATGCTGTAAATCCATCAAACTGTCCTTCTAAAACTTGACCAAGTAAAGCATGATTATATATTTCTTGACTTAATGGTGTTGGTGAATTTATTGGAAGTATTGCATCAACAGAGTTTTCTCTTTGAATTAAGATTGGGTTTAAATAAACTTGATCTTTTGCTAATCTCTGACCATTTTTTCTCATTTCATTAATTAAGTAAGAATTTTCCAAACTTGATATTAATTCTCTATCTTCCTTCAACTTAGAAACTACTATGTTTCTTAAATTATTTCCAATTATTGTTGCTAAATTCATTGTTTTCCTCCAATTAAATTTTGAATATTATCTCTTAAAGTTTCGTCAGAAGTATATCTTATTCTACCATTTGCTTTTATTTCATAAGTTCTAGCACAAAATTCTTCATCGATTAAACTTTCTTCGTTGTTTTGTTTTTGTTTTTCTTTTTTACCTAAGGATATCATAACTGATTTATCACCACCAACAACTTTTCTATCTTTATACAAGATTAATGGTGGACAATCATCCCATTTTCCTAATCCTTTATCATAATTTTCTACTTTTTGAAAAAATAAATAATAACATAATCCAGTTGTATTATCAGATGATGAGGAATTTACATTCTTAACATCTAAAACATTAAATCCATAATTGCTTAACATCTCAGAGAATTTTTCTAGATTTTCACTTTTTGATTTATTAGGAAGAACAAATACTCCATATGAATTCATTTTTAATACTCTGTTTGTTTCTAAGATTATTCTTTCTACATCTCTCCTTCCAAAACCTTGCTGATTATACATTAATGCATAACTTGAACTTACAAAGTCAATTGATTCATCAGGAAGAGGCATTTTTTGAGCTCTTGCTCTTAAGTGAATATTCTCACCTTCCTCGATATCATGAACTAAATTATCTAATGAAAAATCTGAAGATAAAGCATCATAATATTTTCCAGGATTGCCTTTTTCTTGTTTCATTAATTCTTGTCCTTTTAATAACATATATTCACTTGCATCTAAACTTACAACAGGTCTATCTTTGCAAATTCTTGCTAAAATTGATGTTCCACTTCCTATATCTAAGATAGAATTTATTTTATAACCAGAATTCTCTATTGATGAAATTATTTCTTCTATCATCAAACCAGTGTTTCTTACAACAGTATTAGTTGATAATAATTCTCTATTTGAATAACCTTCAATTAGTTTACCAAATCTAATAGATTCTACTACCTCATCAATTGGTTTACCTTGAACACATCTTACAGCCTTATATCCTCCCCTTAGTTCATCAATAGCTGTTTTCTTCTCTAAATCTTTAGAAGGAATTAAACTTGGAAGATTTTCTTCACTATAAGAATCACCAATTTCTGATAATCTTATTACTTCATCCATATTTGCAATTTTTCCTGCTCTTTTTTGTAAATGAATTCTCTGAATTCTTTTAAGAAAAGCATCTTCATAGATATTTCTTGGTTTCCAAGTCTTTCTTACATTAACTCCACCTTCAGACATTTCTTTTACAAATTTCTCTTGCATTTCAGATAATTTATCAGAATGAGGGATCATGTGATATACCTTTACAAGTCCTTCCTGAGTATTTCTATAAAATCTTCCAATCATTTGTACATAATCTCCTGGAACAAATGGAGGCTGAGCAACAATACAATAATTATTTGCTTTCCCAGATGTTAATGAGAAAGATTCACTTATAGCTGTTGAACCAATTAGATTTTGAATTTCATTATTTTGATATTTTGTTGCCAGTTCTGCTCTTTTTTCTACAGAAGTATCACCATTAATAACTCCAACATCAGAATAACCTCTACTTTTTATTTCATCTATCATTTCATCAACAAAACCATTTTTTAAATGAGAGAAAATTGTAATTTGTGCATTTGAATCTTTACTTTTTATTTCTTCTACTAAATCAGCAATTGGTTTTATTGAACTTTCTAATAATATCCTATTTAATTTTGGAACTTTATTTAGGCATGTACCTAGATCACTCCACTCTTCATAATATCTTTTAACAAAATCTTCAGCCATATCATAAATAAAAGGATATTGGTCATCAGGAATTTCTATATTTGCTTCTTCTAATTCTTTAACTAGTTTTGAATCTAAGCTTTTTTCTTTTACACCATCTGCGACGCTAGGTAAAGGTCCTAATTTAAAGATTTGTTGTAAATCTTCTTGAGATAAATCAAACCATTTTGTTGAATTCTTTTCATTAAATAAAGAGTAAATGTCATATTGTAATTCAAATGTTTGGTCTGAATATAAAGAATATTTTTCTGGGTTTAACATGTATAAGAAAAACCCAATGTCTTTAAGTCTATTTGGAATTACAGTAGCAGTACTTAATATGAAATGCTTATCTCTTGATCTGTCAACTAATGATTTAAAGTTTACACTAGAATTTGATCTAATATTTTTTAACTTATGAGCTTCATCTACTCCAACAAATGAAAAATTATCAAAGTGTTCTAATAGATTTCTAATATAATAATTAGAATCTCTTTCTTCAAAATCTTCACCAGAATAGTCATAATCTTGTAAGGATAATTTGGCATAGTTAATCATAACTAAATCAACATTTGGGTCAGATATTTTTTCACAATCTTTTCTGTTATTTATTACTAATATATTTAAAGGGTCTAGACCTAAAGATTTTACATATTTGTTTACATCAAACTCTCCATCTTTTTTATAACCCCATACTGAATGTATTGCTTGATTTGGTGCAATGATTAAACCTTTTGATGGCTTTCCTTGTTTAGAATATTTCTCATTCAATAATGCAAAAGTTGACATTAAAGTAAATGTTTTTCCAGCAGCAGTAACATCAGTTACAGCACCTCTTTTAATTTGGTTTGTTAGGTAAAAAGTTCTTATTGCTTGATGCCACATCCAATTCATATCCTCACTTTTATATTTTTCATAAAAGTCAACAACATCATTCATTCTTGAAAGAGTTTCTTCTAGTGACTTCTCTATTTTGCTATTAAATTTGTGAGCATCTTTAAAACCAATCTGACTTAAGAAGTTTCTTCTTACTAATTCATTAGTTAATTTTAAATTTTCTCTTACTTCTTCAATATCATAAGAAGTTTCTCCTTGAAAATAATTTATGAAATCTTTTTCAATTATATTTTCTAAAATTTTTGGGTTGTATCTTAATAGTTCTGAAGGAATTAAAGGTTCTTCTTTTTCTCCAGAAGGTCCAAATTCAATATCACAATATCCTAAATTTAGTACTGTTTCTATTGTTGAAATAGAAGGTCTTACTTTTGTTACTCCAAGTATGTCTCCACCTGCCTCATCCAATAATCTTTCTGCCAAGAATTTATTTCCTTCTTCACCAAATTGTTGTAAGAATGGAGAGTATTTTTCAATTACTCTTTTTACTAATTTAGAATCTTTTAAAGCTTTAACTAAATTTGTTTTATCCAAATCAGACAATTCAAAGAAATCTTGCATTAACTCTTCAATTGTTTCAAGATCTTCTACTCTTAAGTCGTTTGGAACATAACCTAGTTTAGATGCGAAATTAATAAAATCTATAGAGTAATCTCTTTCTAAAATCCAATTCATTACTTCTGGTTTCATTTACTTAGCTAATCACTCTTTTTTCAAATAATATCTTGCTTCTTTTCCTTTTCCCTTCTTATCTAAGTAACCTGACAATGATAAATTCATTACTTTATTAGCTACCCATTTTGAAAGTTTTTGATCTGTTTCAAAAGAAAACTTTGATTCTAAAACTAACTTTCTTACATCCTCAGATGTGAAACCATTTTCAGAACAATTAGATGCATAATCCAAAACTAATTCAGAAAGTAAACTTCCTCTTTCTGTTGGTTTTGAAGATTCATTTATTCTTTGAACCATTTCTGGGTTAAATGAATAACTATCATTTATTTTTGCTTCATTACTTTCAGTTTTAATTATATTTTGACTTGAATTATATTCTAAATCTGATAAATTTAATAATTGTAAAGTATAAGCGTCATTATATGAAGAGTTTCTAAATTCTGAAACCATCTTATCTAAACATTTTTTACTTAATCTTGAAAATTTATCTAGATCTTTATATTCTTCATCCATTGAAAATCTTAAACCAAGTAATCCATTATTTGTTTTAAAATAAGAAGGCTCTTCTGAAATTGAACCTCTAATTTCTTGATCAGATTGAATATTCGCAGTAATATAAAATCCTAAAGTTTTAACAAGCTTTTTCATTTCTAATGAATCCTCAGTAAGAGTTTTCTGCTCATTAAAGTCTTTTTCTAAATAAGGGATGATTACTTCTAAACCATATTCTCCCTTATTTTTTGTAATCTTTGAGAATATTACAAATTCTTTTTTATTACTAATATCTGAATCCATTAAATCAATTAATTTTTCCATGATTTCTTTATCGTGTTTAATTTCATTATTCTTCAGAGTTTCATATTTTACAATTTCTTTTTCTAAGTTCTCTTTATCTTGAACACTATCAGAATAAACTTTTTCTGTTTCTTTCAATAATTTATCCTTCATTAATTGAGGCACTGGTGAGTTTTCTGATTTGATTAATTCAATGAATTGTTTTGATTGTTCAATTGCTTCATTTAATTTTGGAACTTTTTCTTTAGCTGATTCATATTCTTTTCTCATTTCAGAATATTTTTCATTGAATTTACTCTCAAGAACTGTACCTAGATTGCCATTCATTCTTGAAACAACTGCTCTTGGTGTTTCTGAATCATATTCTCTTAAGTCTAATTTTAAAGATTGGTATAAATCATTAAAGTCTAAATTTCCTGATTTCTTTAATAATAAAATTTGCTTTTCTAATTTAGGAATTGATTCTAATAAATGATCAAGGACTAATTCTTCAACATTTGCATATTCTTTTCCTTGTCTTTTCTTATATTTTTCATTGAAGGATTCTATGTTCTTTTTACCCTGTTTATCCATTAATTGATTTTCTAATTCAGAATATTCTTTTTTAGTAACTTCAAGTTCAGATTTTACTTCATTTAATTCTTTTAGAGTTTGATTGTGTTCTGCTCTATCTTTATTTGACTCAGTAAGTATCTTTTTTCTATCTTTCTTCAAATCCTTATTTTCTTGATCTAATAAGTCCAATTTTTTTTCTAGATTCTCATTCTTAAAAAGAAGGTCTTCTGCTTCTTTATTCTCTAATTTTCTTTTCTCAAATTCTTCTACATTTTTATTGAATTGTTCTTCTTTTTCTAATAATTCTAATTCTGATTTATCTAAATTATCCTTATCAACATTATAATTAGAAATATTTAATCTTAATTCATTCCAACCCTCTTCTAAGTCTTTTCTTCGGATTGTGTTTTCAGTAAGTAAATCAGTTAGTCTAACATATTGAGCTTCAGAACCTTCTAGGTAACTGATTTCATGTTTAAATTTATTTTTTTTATTATTTTTTTTATTTTTAGCAATAAAGAATCTGTCTACAACATTATGTAAATTTTCATAATCAGGTTCATCTTCTCCCTCTATATGAATATAAACGCTTCCTTCCTGTTCTTCAATTTCAACATCATTATCTAATCTGTCAGGGAATTGTCTTTTTAGTTCAGCCACCAAACTATTCTTATAATGTTCATCTAGATTATCTAAATCTAATTTCAAACCAACAACTTTCTTTGTTTTTGCCATTTAATTAGATAAAGATGGTATTTATTTCAAACTAACCATATAATAATTAATACATTTTAGAAATATTAGAATAAATTAAATATTTTAGATTTAATTACCAAAGACATAAATTAATAATTTAAAATGATTTATAGAATTGTTATTAAAAAAATAAATGAAATTGGAAATGCTCGAAAATTAAAATTTTCGGCACGACTAAAGTCGAATTATCTTTCCATGTAACCGCATTTTCCACAAGTTTTTCTATCCTTGTGTACAGCTAAGAATACACCTGGTCCACATTTTGGACAGAATGGTTGTTTTCTCTTTATAGTTTCTCCAGTAACTTCATATTTATCATATTTTTTACTTGGAATTTTATTTTTAATTTGTTTTTTAGCCATTTTATAACCTCAATAATTATTCAGTTTTTGATTCATCTTCACTAGGTTCAGGATTTGACAAATCTTTATATCCGTCTTCATCAAGACCTTCAGAATTATTTTCTTCAGTGTTTGATGTTTCGTATGAATCAGTATCAACATAACCCATTTCATCTTCAGAAGTTTCTTTCTTACCTTCTTTTCCATGATGAGTTTCTATTTCTTCAATATCAACAGTAATGATTAAATCATCACCTTCCCATCTCATATCAGTAGCTTCAAATTTTTCTTTAACTAATTCTTCAAAATCTTTTTTAGTTAAGATCACTTCAGCCATTTTATTCACTAGCCTCTTCAGCAGCAGCTTTTGCTTCTTCTGCAGCTTTTTTAGCAGCAGCAGCTTCTTCTTCTGCTTTCTTTCTAGCTTCTTCTTGTTTTGCTAAATTTTCTCTGATTTTTTTATGCATAGTGTACTCTTCAAGTCTTACCATTGAATCAGCATCATCATAAATATATAAATCAACTTTTGCAACAGAAGATCCAAAGCCAGCTTCTACTTTTCTTACTACAGATAATTTCTCATCTGCTTTAAGACTTTTGCATATAAATTCTTTAACTTCTTCTTTTGTAGGTGTAGCACCTTCGAATTCTACATTTAATAAACATTCTTTTCTAGAAAGTAATTCATTAACTTTTTCTACTTTATCTAAAATTTTCATCTTAATTCCTCATTTAAACTTTAATAGCATAATCGCCTTTTGCAGTATAACCCATTTTCTCAGCAATTTCTGATTTTGTTGGATCAATTATTACAACTTTTCCTTTGAAATTGTCTACAAATTTATTGCCTTTACAAATTGGACATTGATCGCCGTGTACAATCAATTTACATTTACTGCATACTTTTTGTTTCATTGTTTAACTCCATATTTATTCAGCTTTCTCAGCTCTTTTGGACTTTTCTAACCACCATTCTGGTTTTCCAAGACCTTGTTGTCTCATAGTCAGACCTATTTTAGGATTACTTAAATCTTTATAACTTATAGCAACGATTCTTGCTCTACAGAAGTCACCAATCTTTAGGTTTCTTCCAGTTTCTTTACCTTGTAATACTTTATCTTTTCCAAAAGATACGAAATCATCCATTGTTTGAGAAATGTGAATCATTCCTTCAATTGGACCTAGACTAATAAATGCTCCAAAATCAGCTAAATCTCTGATTTTTCCAGGAATTACTTCTTGTAATTCTGGTCTAAATACGATTACTCTAAAATCGCAGTCAAAAAAAGTAGCTCCATCGCCAGGAACAATTATTCCTTCTCCGATATCATCTACATCAACAACATCAATAACCGTTCCTAATTCTTCAGAAATATATCCATCATATTTCTTCTTAATCTGCTTAATTACAGCAGTTTTTGTAGGCAGATCGAATAAATCCGGTGCCACCCTTATATGATCATTTAATTTAATTTCATAAAACATTCTGATAACCACTCCTTAGATTAATAGTTTATTTCAATCTATTTTTAAAGCTTTCTATTTAAATAGGCTTTTTAAATAAGCTTTACCACTTATTTTCGCCAGGATAAGCTTTTTCCCTTATTTCTTGTATTTTTGGATCTGATTCAAAAGCTTTTCTGATTGGGTCTAAAATTTTGTTAATTTCACTAGCAACACCCATTTTTAAGTCTGCTGGTACCAATGTTTTATCCATAAAATCAGCTTTTAAATCATCATATTTTTTATATGTAATTCTTCCACCATATTTTTCAGGTCTATCAATTACAAATTCTTCATTTTTATCTTCCAAGATTGGGAAAATAACTGACTTTGCGAATGCGATAACTCCATTTTCTTCAACTTCACCTTCTTCACAGTAAGCTTTGTTGATTTTTTTAATTACTTTTTTCTCTGAATCTAAGATATCAATTTTAGAGTTTTCATCTGATGAACTCATCTTACTTCCAGATAATCCAGGAACCATTGGGTTCATTAAATGTATTCTTTTTTCATATCCGATTTTTGGTAAAAATTCTCTTGCAAACATGAAAATTTTTCTTTGGTCTACTCCACCAAATTGTGCATCAACTTTTAAGTATTCTTCATCTAATGCTTGTAATATTGGGTAAATTAAACCACTCATACAAGGGTTTTCTGTTTGTTTTACAACTTCTGCACCAGCTCTTCTTGTATCTCTAGTAGTTGATAATGCTGAAATTTTATACATATCTAAAGTAAATTCTTTACTTAATTGGAATTCTGTCCCTCTAATAAATTTTAATTTATCTAATGAAACACCAATTGCTTTTAACATTTCTTTAATTATAAATTCGTAATATTCTGTTCTTTGTTCTAATAATTCATAAGGTGCTTTTTGATTATCTAAGAAAGCGTGTAAATCTGCAAATAAAATTGTCACTTCACAACCAGCTTTTAATAAATCTCCAATTTTTCTTACTGGCACAAAATAACCAATGTGTGGTTTTCCTGTTGGAGCTGTTCCCCAATATACTTTTAAGTCTCTCTCTTTAAGTAATGCTTGTAATTCATCAACTCCCACAACTTCTTGTAAATGCTTAGTAATTAATTCAAATTTTTCATTTGCGTCCATTTTAATAAAAGGTTAGAATAGTAGTTTTTAAATATTCTTATTTTATATTGTAAGTTTATTATTATTTCTTATATAAAACAGATTTTTCTAATGATTCGAAATAATTTTCAGTATTTCCACTTTCAATGAATTTCAAATACTCTCCAAGAATTCTTCTAGCAAAACAATCTTCTAAGCTAGTTTCCAATTCAAACTCATCAAATATTGGATGCCATAATAATTTAAGTTTATAGGTATGGCTTCTAAATTCGGATTTTAATAAAGAAGTACCACCATTCTGTTCAATTATTTCTTGTACAACATCATAATGTAAATGTTCAGGAATGTCGCTTTCTACTTTGAATCTTTCCTCAGCATAAGGTGTAAAGATTAAATCTAATGTTAATACTTGACTCATTTTTTTTTTAATTTGAAAATTAATTTATAAAGATATAGAGAATTAGAAATATATTCTTAAATAAAATCTAAATAATTTTGTTGTTTCATACCAATAATTCTGGCTTTTTTTTCTTTAACTCTTTTTCTTAACTCTCTATCTTGAGTACACACAATTGTTTCATCATTTGCAAGATTTACAATTACATCATCTGCATAATCTTTAGAATTTGTTTCTAAAATAGAACCCTTGCACTCTAATAGTTGTAGTGCTAATTTTGCTGCTTGTCTACTAGTTCCCTTTTGAGTTTCTATAATGCCTTTTAATTCATCAATGCTTTTATCTAGAACTAATAATTTATGATCTTCTAATACTAAATCATCTATTTCTGAGAAGATATCTACTCCAAATTGAATAGGTATTAACAAAAAATTCGTATCTAGTATTACTTTTTTCATATTATTAAGAATTATTTAGAAGTATATAAGTTTATTGAATTTTTTAATAATTTGAAATCAAATAAATAATATAAGAAATAATTAATTAAGAAAGTAATTAAAATAAAAATAAATTAAAAAATAAGAAGTAAGAATTATTTCTGGAAAGCTAATAAATCTTCAGTAGTAAGTTTCTTACCTTTCTTGATTTTTTCTTCAGCACTTTTCCTTTGTTCTTGAACTACTTTTTTCTCAAAGGATTCTCTGCTTCTTTTCTTAGATTTATCTGTTTTCTTTTTCTTAGAAACTTCACCATTTAAGATTTTTAATTTTTCTTTTAATTCATCATTAAATTTAGTGAATTCTTGTTTCTTTTCAAAGAATTTTTTATAAGCTTCTTCTTCTTTTTCTTTTAGAGTATCAACTTCTTTTGATTTTTGAATTAATCTTTCGTGATTTTCTTGAGATTGTTGAGCTCTTGTTTTTAATTGTCTATGTTTTACTTCAGCATCTTTTTTGTATTTTCTTAATTCTTTTTCATTTTCAGAAATACTCATTAAAACTTCAGAAGCACCTTTAGTTTGATCTAATTGTTTCTTTAAATCTTTAATTTGTTTGTTCAATAGTTTTTCTTTTTCAAAACCCATTACTTCTGTTTGTTGTTTTAATTCTAATGCTTCAATTTGAGCAGTAATTTTTGCAGGATTAATTTTAACATCAGCACCATTTAGTAATTTTGATTTTTTTTCATTTAATTCTTTCAAAATATCTATTTTTTCTTTGATTTTCTCATTAATTACGTCTCTTTCTTCTTTTAGTGTTTTAACTTCAGAAGTAGCTTCGTTTCTTGAGTCTTTTAAGTTTTTAACTTCGTTAATATTATCAGAAATTTGTTTTGAGATTTCTTCTTTTTTACTAAACCATGATTCTTTAACTTCATTTATCTCATCTAATTTCTTTTTAAGATCTTGAATTTCATCTTTTAATGATTCTACATCAATATTTGATTTTAAATCAATTTTAGAATTTTCTTTTGATTCTTGAGTATTAGACTCTTCTAATTTCTCTTCTTTATTTTCTTTAATTTTAGGTTCGACGTTTTCAACCTTTTGTTCGTTATTGGTATTTTCTTGTTCCATTCTACACTCCCTAATTGTTTTTATTTTTTTTCTATTTTTTATAAAGAAATTTTAAGAAATTGTCAAATGACAATTCTTAACAAAAATAAAAAAAGAAGGATAATCCGAAATTATCCGAATAAAGCTCCTAAACCAGCAGCAGCTTCTTCTTCTTTCTTTTCTTCTTCTTTATCGTCTTTCTTTTCTTCAGCAGGTGCAGCAGCAGTAGCAGCAGCAGGAGCAGCAACAGCAACAGGTGCAGCAGCAGCTTTTTCAATTGCTTCATCAATATTTACATTTTCTAAAGATGCAACTAGTGCTTTTACCTTAGCTTCATCAACTTGAACTCCAGCAGCAGTTAATACTTTAGTAACTGTAGCTTCATCAACTTTTCCACCAGCTTTGTGGATTAACATTGCAGCATATACATATTCCATTTTATATCCTCCGAATAGTTATTATTAACTATGAATTTTATTTTTTTATTTTTGAGCCTTTTCTTCAGGCTTCTATTCCTCTTTGTTATCTTCAACTTCAGATGATTTTGGTTCCTCAGCTTTTGCTTCAGGAACCTTTGAAAAATCAACTTTACTTTCTACAGACTTCATTTGCCTTTCTGCCTTTCCTAAAATCTCATCTGCATTGTCTGCAGTTAAGAAATTAGCTTCGATAGAAACAGCTCTTGTATTTCTGTATGCTTTTTGCACAAGTAATTCAGTAGTCTTAGAGTTTAAAATTCCAGCTTCTACAGCTAAATTGAAAGCCCAAGTTTCTGCTTGTACAAAGTTATTGAAGTATTCTGATTCATCAATTGCTAGTACATCTTTACCAAATACACTACCATCTTCATAAACTCCAATTAAGTCTAGACCAATTTCCATTGGTTCGATACCTAATCTCATCAATAAAGATGCTAATTCTCCAGATATTGCTTCGCCTTCTTTTACAACGACTTTATCTGCGATAATCTCAATTTTACCAGCATTAACTTTAGTTTTTAAACCAAATGATCCTAATTCAGAAATGATTGGACCTGGCGCAAAAGGTGTTGGACCAGCTGATACTTTAATATCTGATGGTGCAATTTGACCTGCTTTTGCAGCAGCTTTTGATTTATTTTTTTGTAGTAATGCATATAATCTAAAAGGATTTTCTTTAGTTAACATTAAAGCAGGCATTCCTTTTAAGAAACCCTCTAATTTATCTAATCCTTTTTTTTCTGCTTTTAAATCTTCTAAAGCTAATTTGATTAATCTCTTCTTAGACATGTAAATAGTTAAATCATCTTTTAACTTCTTTCTCATTCTTTGAAGCTGAGCCATAGGAAGATTCTGCATATTAACGATTCCAATAATTGGTGAAGCAGACATTAATTCTTTTAACTTTTTAACTTCCTCAAGTTTTGCATTCTTTCCTGAAACCATTTTAGATCAACCTCACTGCTTTGCCCATAGTCAACTTTACGTATAATGATTTAACATTTTGATATTCACCAGGTAATTTATGAACAACTTGCTCATAGATGTTATTGATGTCTTCTGCGATATTATCTAAATTACCATCTTCTTTTCCAACAGCAATTTGATATACAGGAGCAGTTTTAACTTTAATGTGAACTTGTTTGTTCAATTTTGTTTTAACAGCTTCTAAGTTTGCAGAAGGTGGTACAACACAACCTGCTTTAGGATTAGGCATTTTACCTAGTGGTCCGAAAAATCTACCAAATACAGTCGCAATTTGCGGCATCAGATTAGCTTGACCTACGAAGTAATCGTATTTTCTTGCTAATTTTTTGATAGCTTTCTTATCATCCTTAAATTTCTCAAAATTGTCAACAAAGATTGTTTCATCAAATACTTTTTTAGAACTATCTAACAACTCTTCTCCAACCAAACCACAGATTTTCATTTTTCTAAACGGATGTTTGAAAACTGAATAGAAATCCAATTGGCCTTCTGGAGATTTTAGATTTAAATTTCTAAAACTCATTACCAATTCAAATGTTTGGTTAAAGTTTCTTTTTTTGCTCTTTTCTTGAGCTTCCTTTAAAGCTTTAACAATTTCTTTTTTATCCATTTTCCCTCCTACCTAAGTAGTAAATATTGGGTATTTTTAAGTGAATCAAGGACTCATTTATAAATGTTTTTGTAGATTCATGAAGAAATTAATAATTTTATTTAAACATATCTTTATAAAAATAATTGCATTAATAACAAAAATGGCAAGTTTAATTGATACTCCTGAAGGAAGATATGGATTTTGTAATAATTTGGAAGAATATGTTTACTGTCCTTTTGAATTAGAAAGGACTAAAATTAATGATAAAACTAGTTTAATTTATGCTACAAGACCTGATAAAATAACCGTTTCTAGGTCAGGGATAGAAATTTTACTACCAAATGAATTCTTTGGAGAATTAAATTATGGTGAATATCGTTCAGAAATAAAAATAGATAAGAATTTAATAAATAATAAATTACCATTCAAATTGACTTATGATGAAATAGTAATTTATGATATTATTCTTCACAAGGATACATTAATTGATTTTAAAATGGACTATGAATTTAATCCAGACCCGATAAAACAAGTTGAAACATTAATTCTAAAAATGTGTTCTAGTAATCAAAGAGGTTTAAATAAAGGTCTTAAATTGTTGGAACAATTTGAAGAAAAAGGTAGTTTTACTATTGAATTAAGAAATTAATTATCTTTCAGAAGTTTCTTCTAATTTCTGGAATTCTTCCAATAATAAATTTTGATCCATACCTATGGAATACTCATACCAGTCTAGATTTTTACTTTTTAAGAAATCTAAGAATCTTTGTTGTTTTTTTTCATCCCACATCTTAAATAATTTAAAAGTTTTACATAAATAATCTAATTCACAATCAGAATCTCGTAAATCTTTGCCTTGATTTTTGGAAGGATGTAAAGGACAATATGCTTTGTAACCATCCAGTATTATATTATAACAAATTCCACAAGGTCTTACATATCCAGGGCTTCTTCTTCCCCATTTTCTTTTATCTTCTGCTTTATGGAAGCTAGCTGTATTCTTTTTTATTGCCTTCTCTACCTCATATCGAGATTTAAAGTCATGACCACAACAACCCATGCAATGTAGTTTTAATTCTTCTAGTTGACAAAGATTTTTTTCCATTTTGACAAGAATTTTAATTGAATATATAATACTTTCCTAATAATTTCCACCGCAATGCTTATAAATATTCTGTTACCACATAACAATATGGCAGCAATATCGTCACAAAAAAGACATAAACTTAAGAGGTTTATTAAAGATCTTGAAGAAATAAAAGGAAGACATACTGAACTTGTGTCAGTTTATATTCCAGCAGGTTATGATTTAAATAAAGTAACTAATCAATTGTTTCAAGAACAAGGTACTGCTGTTAATATTAAATCTACTTCAACTAGAAAGAATGTTATTGATTCTTTAGAGAAAATGTTACAATATTTAAAATTATATAAGCAAACTCCAGAAAATGGATTAGCTATATTCTCAGGTAATTTTTCAGATAGGGAAGGACAATCTGACATTAGAGTTATGGCAATTGAACCACCTTTACCATTAAATGTTAGAATTTATAGATGTGATAAGACTTTTATCTTAGAACCATTAGAGGAAATGACAGAAGTTCAAGATATTTATGGTATGATAGTTATGGATAGAAGAGATGCCATTATTGCAATACTAAAAGGTAAGAAAATAATCACTTTACAAAAAACTCATTCAGAAGTACCTGGTAAAATGAGAGCCGGTGGTCAATCCGCTCAAAGGTTTGCAAGACTAACGGAAGGTGCAGCTAAAGATCATTATAAAAAAGTTGGTGAATATGTTAAAGAACAATTCCTATTCATGAATGGTTTAAAAGGAATCTTAGTCGGAGGACCTGGACCTACTAAATATGATTTTGTTGATGGTAATTATATTACTAATGAAGTTAAACAAAAAATCATTACTATTCAAGATTTAAGTTATACAGAAGAATTTGGACTTCAAGAATTATTAGATAAATCTCAAGATGTTTTAGCTAGTGAAGAAGTTGCTGATGAGAAAAAAATTATGACTAGATTTTTTGAAATTTTGGCAAAAGAACCTAATAAAGCTGCTTATGGTATTAATGATGTTCTAACAAAAATTGAGATGGGTGCTGTAGAAATAGTATTAATTTCAGAATGTCTAGATGATTCAGAAATTGATAAAATTGAAGAAAAAGCAAAAGAATTTGGCTCAGAAGTAAAAATGATTTCTATGGAAACCAGAGAAGGTGCTCAATTAAGAGATATTGGTAAAGTTGCAGCAATTCTTAGATATGCTATTTAAAGATGAAAAGAATAAAAGGTTTTTTTAGTGAAATTCTTGAAGATTTTAAAATTAAAAATAGTATTCTTATTAACACAATATTAATTATTTTCATAGCTTTGTTATTAATTAAATTAGTTGATGTAATGTTTGAATTTTCAATAGTTAGATGGATTAAAACCCTACCAATACTTTATCCATTATTCTCTCATGTTTTAGAAGTTGTTAAAAGTGGCAGTCATTTAGGAATGTTTTATATTTTCTCAATATCAGGTATTGTTTTCATGCCAATACCTATTGAAGCTTTATTTTTTTCATATTTAAGAACTAATGCGAATGTTCAAGCTTTGTTTATTATTGCTACTTTAGGTTTATTTATTTCTCAAATTTTAAACTATACATTAGGCAGATTTCTTGATTTTTTAATTTACCCTTTACTTAATGAAAAAAGTATTAAGAAATTTAAGAAGAGATTATTTAAGTTTGAATGGATTGCTATTATTTTAATGCACGCTCTACCTTTACCATTTCAATCTTTTAATTTTATAACCGGAATGTTTGAATATGACTTCAAGAAATTTTGTTTGTTTTCTTTTATTGGTTGTATATTAAAAAGTACTCTATTAATTTATGTTTTCTTTAGATTTGTTTAATAATATAAATCATCTAATTCATCATCAATTAAGTCCTTACAAACATCATCTAAAAATTTTTGAGAATTTAAATATCCCAAATACTCATCTGAGAAATCATATGGGTCTTCGGTAAGATAAGATAACTCAAAATTAAATAAATCTTTTTTAACATCTTTAAACTCAGATCCATGAAATGATGAATATTTTGAATTAAAACCATTTTCGTTTAAGAAGTCATTTATTCTTTTCATACTATCATGTTTATCTTTAAGTAATTTTGCCTTACCAATTTCTTCTAAAAAATCTTCATATCTTAGAATTACATTAGTTAAAAAACCTTCAAGTAAACATTCTGGTTGTACTTGATAAGACATAACATCTATTAAATTCTTATCTCTATTATTATAACCCACTACATCTATAAAACTTACATTAAAGTTTTCAGTTGGATGTTTTTCAGGTAATAACCCTTCTATTTTAAACAAATCACCAGCAGAAGGAATTGCTAAACTATTAGTTGGATGAAAATGAATTCTCATAATTCTACAATCTTCATCTCCAACATAAAGACCTTGATTTTTAACATGTAAATTATTACTCTCACCACAAGAATATTTGAATTCTTCCAGAGGTTTATTTATGTAAAAACCACCCTCAAACCAATTAGAATTTACTGCCATAGAAGATTCTCTTTTTCCAGACAAATGGGCACATTTCAAAAAATTTCGAGAGAAATCTCTATGATTAATAACATCTGTATAATCAAAACCTAGTAATTCTTTATCCATAGTTCATTTATAAATAGAAGTATTATTTAAATCTTTTGGTTTTGTCATCACTTAACAGTGATGAATAAAACGAAACATTTATATAGTAGTTATACTATTATATAGGTATGACTTCGACAAAATCCACAATCTTCATCTCCGATACACACGGTGATTTAGATTTTTTTAAGGCAATTGGAAATTTAACACATTCAATAGATGGTACAGTCTTATTAAATGGAGATATAGGTAGTGATTATTCTCTTGGTCCTTTAATGAATGTGGAAGCTAAAGCAGATGAAATTAGAAAAAAATATGAAACCGGTGAAATCGATGAAGAAGCTGCTAATAAAGAAATTTCTAAATTAGATGAAGGAATTAAAAAAGTTGTTGAAGCAGATGAAAAAGAAGTCTCACAAATTGACAAAATCTTTGAAACTTATAAAAATCAAGTAATTTATGGATTAGGTAATCACGATAGAGAAGGTTTAGTTGATTTCAAGAACGCTAAAAGAATTAGTAACGAAGTAATTGAAGTTAATGGTTATAAAATTGGACACATTGATCATTACAGTGCTAGTTTTTATAATCCAGACATTCAAAACCACTCTGAGATTAAAAAACAACAAAAAGATGGAAAATTAGAAGAAATGTTAAGCAATATTGACATTCTAATGTCACATGAAATACCAAGTAAAAAATACGGATTTATAGATGAAAGAAAAAAACAAACAGAATCAGAAACAGTTTCAGAAGAATTAGTTGAACTTGTTAATAAATATAAATTAAGTTTATTTGGTGGACATGTACATGAACCTATTTTTGATCAAGAAGAAGATGGTAGATTTTATATGAGAACTTGTTGTGGTAGAAGCAAGAATAAAGCATTTTATGTAACTGACCACACTGATAATACAGTCTATGAAATTAAATATGAAAATTTAATGAAATGGAATGAATTACAAAATTCCAACTAATTTCTTTTTTTAGGCATTTTTCCAACTGCCTTTGGGTCTAAAACATCTCTGTTAGGAATATCATCAAAAATTCCTTTTTCACTTTGATTTGAGTTACTGCTACTAGAACTTCCATTATTAGAGTTACTAACTCCGCCAGAACCATTACCACTTGTCATAAACCAGATTATTCCAAAGAAGAATAATACTATTAATACAACTGGATTCAAAACTAAATCTAATATAAAACCACCAGGGATACCATTTAACAATCCTATTGAATAAAAGAATGCAATTATCGCAATAACAAATAAAGTCATTGTGAAAAATGTTTTTTTACTAAATATTGTCATATCTAATGTGAATAATGCAAAAGCATAAGCTAAGCCCATTATGAAGATTAATATCATAGCTAATATTTGCAAGTACGTTACTAAATTTTGAACATAAGTACCAAATGATATGAAAATAAATGATATAACAAATGCAGTCATTGCATTAATATTTTTTTTAGTTTTACCATTTTCTGTTCCAAAAACCTTTGTTTTTTCTAGAATTCCAAATATAACCACAAAAGCAAATAAGAATGGTAATAAGACATTCATAAATCCAATACTTTCTAAAAAGTTCAATGAACTACGTAAATCTGATACCATTAACTATATTTTAGAGAAAATAATATATAAATTAATCGTTTTATAAAAAAGAAAAGTTTAAATATTAAACTTTCAAAAATTAAGGCATGAGTTTATTAGGTCCAGAATTTTTAGTAGCGAAAATTAATATTATTTCTTTAATTATTAGTGCTATCATTTTAGTTTTATTTAGTGATTTTTTTAATCAAGGAGTTGTTTTTCCTTTAGCAGACTTAGTAAGAAGTAAATCTAATAAAGGAATTAAAAAAATTAAGAATACAAAAAAAGTTAATTTATTTGCAAAATATTCTTCTGAAGGTTTAGCTACTTTAATATTTGTAATTTATTGTTACCTAGGAACTTATGTTTTAGCAGAATATATTATCGCCCCAGTATTAAGAAGAACTAAAAATATTCTTTTAATAACTTTGATTGCTTTGTTCTTTGTTTTGTCTTATGTAATTAACAATAAGATTATAAGAGATAAATTAATGAAATATTAGTTAAATATATTATTTAATACTACAATCCCTATTTACATAAACTTTATAAATTATTTGTGTTGAAGTTAAGTTTACAAGCGGGGTGAAATGTATGGAAGAAGATTCTAACGCACAAGAAAATAAAATAGAAAATACACATGAAGTTAAAAGAAGAGTAGATCCTGTTGAGGAAATGGATAAACAATTAAACCCTTGGAAAATTGCAACAATTTTTCTAGCAGTTTTATTAATTGCCTCTATTTACACAAACGGATTCTCTGGTAATGATATAAGTAGTGATGGTACAACAAAAGACTCAGAACCAACAAGTGATTCTGACTTAGTTCTAACAGTTGTTAGTGACTCAAGATGTCCAAGTTGTGATGCAAACGCAGACGGAATAATCTCACAATTAGAAAGTATGGTTGGAGATTTTAAAGTAGTAAAATTAGATTATAGTGATGATGAAGGTAAAGAATTCTATGATGAAAATAATTTAGGAATGTTACCAGCATTATTATTCAATGATGCTATTGAAGATTCTGCTAGCTATTCTCAAGTTCAACAATATCTAACTCCAGTTGGAGAAGGATTACAAGAATTAGCTGTTGGTTCAGATTTTGACCCAACTAAAGAAATTTGTAATAATGATAAAGATGATACAGGTAATGGTTTAGTTGATTGTGAAGACCCAGATTGTGATGGCGAATGGCAATGTATGGAAAAGAAAGATGTTCCAGAAGTTGAAGTATTCGTTATGAGCCACTGTCCATTTGGTACTCAAATGGAAAAAGGAGCAATTCCAGTTGCTGAATTAATGGGTAATAAAATTGACTTTAAAGTTAAATTCGTAAACTATGCAATGCATGGTCAAAAAGAAATTGACGAACAATTAAGACAATACTGTATCCAAGAAGAACAACAAGATAAATACTTAAAATACTTAAGATGTTTCTTAGGAAGTTCATCAGGTACTGAAACTGATAGTACTAACTGTATGAAAGAAGCTGGAGTAAGTATTAGTAAAGTTGACTCTTGTGTTGAAGCAACAGATAAAGAATTTGGAATCATGGAAGCATATAATGATAAATCCACTTGGAAAGGAAGCTTCCCATCATTTAATATTCACAATGCTGAAAATATTAAATATGGTGTAAGAGGTTCTCCACACATCGTTATTAATGGTGTAAGTCCAAGTATTTCAAGAGATTCCAGAAGTATTTTAGATGCTGTATGTACTGCATTCAAAGTAAAACCTGCAGAATGTGATAAAGATATTGATGCTTCATCACCATCCCCAGGATTTGGATGGACTACAACTACAGCTCCAACTGGTTCTGCTGTATGCGGATAAACAAAAATGCTAGTTTTACTAGCTTTTCTTTTTTTATTTATTTTTAATTAAAAATAAACGTTCTAATAGCAACATTTTTAAACTCTAGTTTACAATATAATTATATTGGACCTGTGGTCTAGCGGCATGACGTCACCTTGACTAATTTGACACAGTCATGATTTTTTGAAAATGTGTCATTTTCAATATGGTGAAGATCCCCAGTTCGATCCTGGGCAGGTCCATGAAAAAGAGGTAGTATGGTGAAAAATAAAAAAGTACATAGATCAGTATTCTTTTACATTGTATTAGTTATTTTAATCATATCAACAATTATTCTA
Source organism: Candidatus Woesearchaeota archaeon (assembly GCA_019323235.1). Lineage (GTDB taxonomy): Archaea > Nanobdellota > Nanobdellia > Woesearchaeales > JABIAG01 > JAHWHN01. The sequence continues at coordinate 27,011 of JAHWHN010000078.1, forward strand.
ACTATCCCTTTACTAAAATATTTAATTAGTGCTGCAGTTATAGCAATGGTAATTTTTCCAATGCATAAATACTTTTCAAGAAAACTAAAAAAGGAATGGGTCTCTGCATTATTAATTACATTACTTTTATTGTTAATGATTATTGTTCCAACTTATTTTATTGTTGATGAAATTGTTAAAGAATCAACAGTAGCTTACATAACTTCA
>JAHWHN010000079.1 GCA_019323235.1 Candidatus Woesearchaeota archaeon
CAGTATTTGGATTATTAAAATATATTGCAATACATCCAGGTGGCGCTTCTAAATTAGAAGATAGAGATGGAAATGTTCTTCCTGATTGTTTCTTAATGCCTCCTGGCACAACAGCATTAGATTTTGCTTATAGACTTCATACAGATTTCGGAAAAAATTTCATTAGAGCAATTGATGTAAAAACTAAAAAAACTGTTGGGAAAGAACATCCTTTGCAAAATACTGACATTCTAGAAATTGTTTCAGGTAAATGATTTTAAATTGTTCTTAAAGATAATCTTGAATGTTATCTACGAAATCATCTATATATTGTTTATGTTCTGGTTTTACTAAAACTGTTCTTCCATCATGTTTTTCAAAGACTTTTTTTCCAATTTCAAAAGGTAATTTATCTTCCTTTATAATTTGACGTTTTTTTGAGATTACCAAATCATATACTGCTTCTCTATTGCAACCATGATCTAAATCAATTTCAAAAATTCTTTCATTATCTAAAGAAATAAGAGCAGACCCTCTGTTCATAGTAAAGTTATAACTCATAAGAATTTTATAACCATTTTTTTGATATTCAAATCCTTCAATTATCATTTCATATAACATAAAACTTGAAAAAATCCAACCTATTTATAAAGATTATTTAGAATTATCTTTTCTTCTTTTTGCCTTTACTAAAGTGTTTAAAAGTCTCAGGAATATCAATTACATATTTTCCATCTTCTAATTTGAAGATTAATGGTTCTTTCTTGAATAGATTTACTAAATCAATTTCATATTTACCAGGAGTTTTAACATTAATACTTTCAAAGTCTAATATTACTGGTTCATCTGGTTCTTTCTTATTACCAACAATATCAAGAATATCTTTTTCCAATTCTCTCTTTTGTTTATCAGATAATTGGATTTGTTCTTTTTCATCTCTTTCTTTTAATAATTTTAATTTTTTCTCACTTAAATAGAAGAATAATTTACCACCGCAAGGACAGCCTTCTAATATGACTTTATCTCCATCATCATATATTTCACTGCATCTTACACATTGGTGTGGCATTATTTACCTCTTCCTTCTTACAACTCTCTTTCGAGATGTTGCCTTTTGATTATTCATTAATAATTCAATCTTATCTGGATTTTGTTTAATCTCTTTAACAATAGTAGCAGGACCAATAATTGTTAATCCTGTTCTTTCTCTCATTAAAGCATTAACTAAACCTAGTTTTAATTTAGTCATAAGATTATCATTCTTACTTTCAGGATTAATTATAGCAAGTTCAATTCCCTTGAATTTATCATCAATTTCTTCCATAGTTATTTGAATTAAATCTTTTTCTTCTTCTTTTTTCAGTCTTCCTTCTAAAAGAACGATTTTGTTTTCTTTTACGATATCAATTAATTTCTTAACTCTTCTTGCAGAGCCTAAATCTGAAATTTCCTGATAAGGTATAAATTGTAATGTTAACGACATTTTTATTTCACCAATTCAAATAATTTATCATAGAACTCATCAATGTTCTTACCATATTTTGCACTAATTCCTACTATATCATATTGAGGGAACGCTGATTGAACCTTTTTCATACTAGCTTTCTTTAAATCTACTTTGTTAGCAACAATTAATACTGGAATTTCTCTTGCTTGTAGATTTCCAATAATAGTAATATTTACTTGAGAATAAGGATCTTCTGTAGCATCTAAAACAACAATAACACAATCCATGTCATCTAGCCATTTAATGGATTCAACAACACCTTTTGTTGCTTCTTTAGCTCTTTTTTTAGCCTCTTCTTTCTTCATTCCTTTTTTAATGAAGTCCTCGTAATCAATTTTAGTAGCAATACCTGGTGTATCAACCAAGTTAAAATCTAATTCTTTACCGTTTCTTTTGATAACTATCTTCTCTTTTTCTGTAACTTCTCTAGTTTCATGAGCCATTGATGATGCTGATCCCATTTCCTCTCCTATCCAATCTTTACAGATTTTGTTAGCAAGAGTTGTTTTACCGCCGTTTGGAGGCCCATAAAGTCCTAATTTCAACTGTTTCTTTTTCTTGAAAAGACCACTAAGAAAGTTTTTCATGAATTTCTTTAATAATTTCATATCTGATTCCCCTCAATAGTTTAATTTATTCAAATGCTTTATATAATTTTCTATTTTTAAAGAATTATTGTTTTAAAAGGTATAAATTTTTAAATGAGGTATTTTTCTATTTTTATCGATGAAAGGTCAAATTATTGGGGGAAGTTTTGGTAATTTAATTCTTAGACAAAAATCTAATGAAAATTTAGAAATTGGTGAATTATTAATAGCTGGTGATGAAGAAAAAGTACTTCTTCAAGTAGTTGATTTAAGTTTCGGAAGTCAAATTTCTCAATCTAATTTAGAATTAGTGTCTGGAATGGATTTAGAAAATTCAACTAACTTTGAATTTTTAGATCAAAATTTAAGATTATATAATTTAGCAACTGTAAAAAGTCTTTTAACTATTAATAATAAAGTTAAACCATCTAAGATTATGCCAAACATATTCTCTAAAGTAAGAGAAGTTAGAAAAGATGATTTGAATTTTACAAAACCAGTTAATTCTATGTTTTTTGGTAATTTAAGAAGTGGAAGTAAAGAATTAGATGTTCCTATTTATTTAGATGGGAAGGAAGTTTTAAGCCACCATATTTTAATTCCAGCTACAACTGGGAGAGGTAAAAGTAATTTAGCTTCTGTTTTGTTGTGGGATTTGACTTCTAAAGACTATAATGGTATTTTAGTTTTAGATCCTCATGATGAGTATTATAATAATCTTAAAGATCATGAAAGAAAAGATAGAATTATTTATTATACCCCAAGTGAAGCTCCACCTGGACAAAGAATTTTAAAAATAAATCTTAGAAAAATCAAACCTGAACATTTTAATGGTGTTTTTGATTTAACTCAACCTCAGATGGAAGCTATTTCTTTAGCTCATAAATTATATGGAAATTCTTGGATAATTAAATTACTACAAGCTACTTCTTTTGAGCATGTTCATGAAGCTACTTTATCAGTAATTAAAAGAAAGATTTCAAATATTTTAGACATTTCTATATTAAATGGAGAAGTTACATGCAAAGGTATTTTTGATTTTAATGCAGGAGAGTCAACCATTTCAGACATAGTTACTAGTTTAGAAAATTGTTCTACTGTCATTATTAATACTTCATATTCTTCAGGAAAATTAGAAATTTTAATTGGAAGTTTAATTACTTCTGAAGTTTATAAGAAATATAAATACTATAAGATGAATCATCAATTGAAAGACAAACCTATTATTTCTGTTTTATTGGAAGAAGCTCCAAGAGTTTTAGGTAAAGAAGTTTTAGAGAAGGGTTCTAATATATTCTCAACCATAGCAAGAGAGGGTCGAAAGTTTAAAGTTGGTTTAATTGCCATAACTCAGTTACCTTCTTTAATACCTAGGCAGGTTTTAGCCAATATGAATACTAAGATTATTTTGGGGATAGAAATGGCTCCAGAAAGGCAAGCAATTATTGATTCTGCTTCCCAAGATATAAGTAGTGATAATAAGAATATTGCCGCTTTAGATAAGGGAGAAGCTATTATTCCTTCTAATTTCTCACCTTTTGCAGTTCCTATTAGAATTCCTTTCTTCCAAGACTTTAAAAAGAAGCAAGAAATTAAGGAAAATAATTCATATTCTGGCATAAATTTAGGGTAGTATTCTAAGTGAGTTGTAACACATTAACCAAAACCTTTTTAAAGTATATTCTTCAACAAATATGTTGTAAAAGTGGATTATGAGATTGTAGTGGGGGTGTGTACAAAAAATTGTGAAAACACCATTGAAAGTATCATTAAAACTGTAGATAAAGCTTTATCTAAATATTTTCCTAAAAACAATTCTCTTATAATTTGTTGTGATGGATCTTCAAAAGATTCAACAAAAAAGAACTTTAATGCTATTAAAACAAAATGTGATAAAAAGTGGATTGTTGAAAAAGGTAAGAAGAGTAAAGGTTCTGCTGTTAAAACAATTATGCAAAAAGTTAAACCACTTGGATTTCAAACTTTATTGATTTTAGATGGAGATTTAGAAAATCTAAAAGAATTATGGATTAAAAGATTAGTAAATCCTGTCTTGAATAAAGGATATGAAGCAACAATTGCAAGTTATAAAACTCATAAGTATGATACTTTAATTGGTAAAACTTTAGTTTATCCATTAATGAAATCTTTATTTAATATTGATCTTAAAACTCCAATGACTGGAGAGTATTGTTTATCAAGAAAATTATGTTTAGAATTATTAGGAAGTAAATATTTTCCAAATGACCATAGTGTTGATTTATTTATTGTTTTAACAACAATTTGTGAAAAGTATAAAACTTGTGAGATTAAATTAGGAACTAGAAATCATTGTTCTTCTGGAGAGTATTGTAATCCAGAAAGTGTTTTAATTCCTAGGTTTACTCAAATCATGAAAGAGTTTATAGACTTAGCAAGATATTATAAATCTAGCATTAGTAAAAATGAAAAGTATTCTATTTCTAAAAAATGTTCTTATGATAAAGGAAGAGTTAAGAACATAGAAATTTGTATTCCAGCTTATCAAGAATTTAGCAGAGATTATATTAAGAATGATTTAGAATATGTAATGGAAGTTTACAAGCATCTTAGTAAACAATCTATGACTGGATTAAAAATTGCATGGCTAAACTGGTTATGTATTTATTTTGATAAAACTTCTAAAATGTCAAATGATGATGTTGACAAATTATTAAAAGATTTAACTAAACTTTTTACTGACAATAAAGAATTGTTGAATTTATAATCAAGCTGCTTTTTCTAATTCATTCAAATATTCTTTAGGATTATAAACTATTTTCCAAGAATTATTCTCAACATCAATTTCATAAACGGGATAATATTTTTTAATCATTTTTGGCACTCCAAATTTAAAAATTCTATTTATATAATTAGGATTGATGTATTCTTTTCCTGAATATTCATTAGAGATTTGAATTAAATGATCAATGTGTTCTTGTTGAACTCCTCTAGTGTAGAATAATGCGCCAATAGTCCATTTTCTTAAAAGAAGTTCATTATAAGTATAATTATTTGTAACAGATAGTGATACCACTACCCGTTTTTCTGCATTTCCTGATTTAAAAGAATTACCAGAACCCCCTTCTTTACTTTCACTATTTGCATCTTTAAGATAAGACTCATAAACATAACCCGAATCAAAAATAACTCCAATAGAACCATTTATTCCATATCTTTTAGTTAGAGCTAATTTAACTCTGCCTTTTTTTATTGTTGAAGCACATAACTGAAATTTATTTGTCGCTTGATTTTCGAGATTATTGACTATGTTTTTAAAAGAATCATCTCTTCTCTCTTCATATTCATTTAATGCAGCCCCACCTCCAAAAGCATTAGTTACATGAACTGCTAAAAAATCATGTTCTATTAAATTTTCAACTGTATTAAACATTGAAGCTTTCTTTATAAGATAATCTCTCAAGTCTTCTGAATTCAAAGTTTTAATATAATCTATCACAATTTCATCATCTACAAATAAAGGTAAAAATCTTCTATCCTGAACCCTTCTTAAGAATTTCATTGTTTTAACAAGACCATGATTTTTTATTAGATTAAATTTAGGGTCTAATAATAAAAATAATGAAAAAACTCTTTTCAAGTTTTGTTTTTTTATCAGCTTAAAAGAATAATAAAAAAAATTATTTTTAAACTCATCTGAATAAGAATCAGAAGTAATAAAATTTCTTAAAACATACTTATCTATTAAATCTTCATTAATGATTCTAGTAAACTTACTAAAAATTTCTTTTACAAACTTATCTCTTTTTAATAAGAAACCTACGTCTTCATCTATCCCTTCGGCTCTATTAAATGAAGTCATTGTCTTAATTAATTTAATTAAAGCAACTAATTTTTTTAGATCATAATTAATTTTATCAGAATATTTCAAACAAATATTAAAACCGTATTGTCTAACATAAGCATAATTATGACCCATAGTCCCATAATAAAAGTCATCTTTAAAAGAGTCAAAGTTTTCTACAAAAAAATCAGTAAACTTTGAATTATAATAAATATTTGCTCCATCTTTTAATAATTGATTTTTGATATCAATTGCCTTATTACTTGTTCTAAGACTTACAATACCTATATTATGAGCCAATCTTTTTGTAAACTCAAATGCACTCCTATCTAATACTCTCTTGATTTGTTTTTGTTTTTCAAGATTTAATCTAGGGTGATTAAACATATAATCCGTTATTTTATACAATCTTGAAAGGTAAATTTTAGAATAATTTAATAAATTTGTAAAATCCTTAAGCTCTCTCTCAATATCTTTTTTCTTTTCATTTTCTTTATGTACATACCAATCCTTTCCCCAAGAGTCTTCATAATATTTTCTTTGTTTATTCCATTGCTTTTCTTTCTCATCCAAAACTTTCTGATAATGGTCTTCAACTTCCAACAAATGCTTTACAAGATCTTCGTGCCATGCCCAATTATCCGGAATTACTTCAATAGATTTCTTTAATTCTTTATGTAAACCTTTAATTTGTACAATTACATCCATAAAATCTTCTTCAGGCATGCCTAAAATTAAGAATTAAACTATTTAAATGTTGTTAAATATACTACTCATCATTTTTGGAGAGTGATTTTATTTATACTCCTAAAATATTCTTTTATTGATAAAAATGATAGAAGAAATACTAACTAAACTGGAAAACTTACCCGAGATACAAAAAGGTAAGGAAGTGTGGCAAAACAAGTTCCATAAGTATAATGTTTTCGAACACACAATGAAATACGTGGAATTCCTAAAAACAAAAACTGATGACCCAAATTTATTGGTAGCAGGAATGCTACACGACATCGGAAAACCAGTAGTAGCTACACCAAAAATTGGAGAATATAACGAAGAAGGAAAACAATACCACAAATTCACTGACCACGAAAAAATTGGAGGAGAAATGGTAAAAGATATGGATCCTGAACTCTTCAAACAATACGGACTAGACCAAGAAAAGATAGCAGGACTTGTAAGTCATCACTATACTCCAATGCTAAAGATAAAGGAACTAAGAAAAGCTGAAGACTTAGAGGAATTCGAAAAAACATACCAAAGCTTAGAACAAAACCTAGAAGAAACTGGACTAGACAAAAACGAAATCATGCTGATGTTCCTGGCAGACTCAATCTCAAAAGGAGGATCAGCTGACCAACCAGAACTGATAAAGGTCTACGAACTAATGGTAGAAAACAAAGGAAGCATGCAAGAAATACACGAACTACAAAAAGCAACATACAAAAAATAAAGGAGGAAAAATGCTAGAAACAAAAATAGACATTGAATGGAATGAAACGCTAAAACCAAGGCATCATAACCAAGTGATTATGATAGTTGAAAAAAATGAAAAAAGAGAAATAAAATACTTTGAAGATGTAAGAAGCAATAATGAATTTTGCAATGATGCTGCAAAATACTTAGTAGAACAAAGAATAGATACTAGTAATGGAATAAATAAAATGACTCACAAATTATACGATAATGAATTTGTAAATCCGCTAGTCTCTGAAGATGTTCACACTGAACATTACATAATGAAAAGAATAATTGAACAAGTAGAAAAAATAAAACAAGAATAAAAGGAGGAAGAATGAATATAGATGAAATACTGGAAAACAAAAATGTAGAAAGGTTAATTAGAGAAAATCCGGGATTGTATACAGTAGACATGGAAAATAATGTTGGAATCTATAAAATGAGTGAAGCATACTCTGCTCATAACACCCAACAATTCAGAGATGACCTTGGAGGAGCAATAAGAAAAATTGTTTTATACCGAGATAGTTTATCACCAAACTCTCCTTTCATGAAAAATGAGATAGATATTATTAATAGCATGTTGGAGAATTTTTGTAAGGGAGAAAGTGAAATTCCAGAAATTTAATAATAGAATTCACTCTCCATTTTTTTTGAGTAAAGTTTATATACTTTTTAATTAAATTGATATAATGGATACTCAAATTTTAGAAGACGTTGGTTTATCAAATACCGAAGTTAAAGTTTTTATGGCTTTGTTAGAATTAGGAGAGTCTAAAGCTGGTTCTATAATTACAAATACTAAACTTCAAAGTTCTTCAGTTTATAATGCAATAAATGGTTTAATTAAAAAAGGACTTTTGTCTTATATTAAAAAGAGTAATATTAAATACTATAAGGCCGCTAATCCTGAAACAATTCTGGATTATATTGATACTAAAAAGAAAGAATTTGAGAAGATATTACCTGAATTAAAAATTAAACAAATGAATCAAGAAGAAGAGGGTGTTGAGTTCTATAAGTCATATAAAGGAATTAGAACTATGTTAAGAGATTTATTGATTGATGCTAAACCTAATGATGTTTATAGATATTATTCCATTGAAGATCCAAAAAAATATGATTTTGTTAGAGAAAAGGTTTATTCTGTTCAGAAACTTCAAAGAGTTACAAAACAATTAAAATCCAAGGCAATCTTCCCGGAGTCTTTTAGAAAAATAGTTCCCATGTCAAAAACTTCTGAAAAAAGGTTTCTAGATATGCCTTTGCCTCCAAACTCTCAAATGATTAATAATAAAATCGCAATTATATCTTGGGATGATGAACCATCCGGGATTTTAATTAAATCTAAATCAATTTATGAGCAATATACTAAATTCTTTGACAGTTTATGGAAAATGGGTAATAAGTGAGAAATTAGAAAAATTTAAATATTCTATTTTTAATAAATAAACTAATGTCATATAATAAAAAACCATCTAGAAACTTAAATGAAACTAAAGATCTTC
>JAHWHN010000080.1 GCA_019323235.1 Candidatus Woesearchaeota archaeon
AATAACTGATTTGCAGTTTCAGGATAAGATTCAAAATACCATTTAATATTACTAAGATTCGTTGAATCAAAATCTAATATATCTTCTATCAAGAAGTATAATTCATCATTGTAATAACTTTCTTTTATAGATTTTGCAATACTTAAAATATTAGCTTTTTCTTGATCGCTATATGTAAAATTTCTAAATTTCGAGATTAATCTATTAAATATCTCGTATGTTTTTTGAGATTCAAACTTACCAGAATAAAATGATGCGAAATTAGCTGTTTCTTCAAGAACATCTATATAGTTTTCAATTGAAATATTTGAAATATTGTCAATAACAATCTCTAGCATATCTGAAGTTACATCATAATAACAATCTTCATTATCATTACCAGTTATTAATACTGAGTTTTTATTAAAAATAAATTGCCTTAATACATTTTCTTTTTTGAAAAGATAATGAAATTGCTTTCCATCTGTTGACTCATGATCAATATATGAATAATTAGCATCATTCCAATCAACAGATAAATTAAAAACAACATTTTCACATCCAGTCTGATTTTTTATAACATCAGACAATACATTTTTAAACTCATCATTATTAAAATAATTTGCATAAACCGCTAAATATGAGGCTTTTGTTTTCGCATCATAAAATTTTTCTTTTTCCCATCCAAATTCACCACCATTTAAAACAATATTTCCATCTTCATCTGGAATTAAAGACAAATCCATTAGCTCATTTTTATTAAACATACATACTGAAATTGCATGTGAACTAGAACTATTTGTTTCAAAAACACCATGTCTTATTTTTCTAATCATATCAAACCTCTTGTTTATATTCTTTTATAGTGATCAAACCATTTGTAATTTCTAATTTATCGGCATATTTTACAAAAATATCCAAAACATCACAATGCAGTAATTTACTTAAAATATCCCTAATATAAGGTGTTGGCGTATAATTAAATACAAATACACGCTCTCCAATTCTAGGAATGTGAACACTTTGTTCTTTTGTTAAAGTTACTTGTTTGTTATAAGGTTTGTCAAAAATTATTACTTGCATTTTTATTTCTCTATATAAATATTACCTAATTGATTAAATAATTTTTTTGTAATTACATCATAATTTTCAATCAAAGGCTCTCTTAAATCTAAACTATATAACTTTTTTAGTTCTACTAATCTATCAACATTAGTTAATCCATTTTTAGCTAATTTTAAATCATACAATTGATCAAATTCCTTTAGAATATCAATGACTCTATTAAATTCCTTTTGATTAAAACGTTTGTAAAAACCAATTCTTGTAACTTTATTTAAAAAAGGTTGAACATAATATCCCTCATTTTCATTAGGATCAACCATTTCTTTTAATGCTGAATATCCTAACAATTCATTAATCTTTTTAATTAATTTTAATTCTTTCTCTGAAATTATTCCAACCACTCTTTCATTATATCGCATTGTCTACTCGCTCCAGTATCTTTAAATTGATAACCTTGTCTTTGAAAAGAATATCTCTTTTTTGCCCCAAAATTCATAACCCAAATGCAACCACAAACATTGCATCGATAAACTCTACGTCTTCTAATATCACGTCCTTTATCAATATCAATGCTTCTACATTGTTTAGAATCACATTTAAGTTTACTCATTATTTTAATAGAAGGTTGATAATTCCAGTAGAAGCCAATATAGCAAACGAAATAGCCACAAACACTCTCATAAACGAACCAAGATCGTCATCTCGATTGATTGATCTAAAACAAGAATAACTAATTATTAAAAATAAAACAAAATGCAAAAAACTATACATTTCAACTATTCTCCTTAATAAGACTTTTAAGAAAATTAATATGTTCTTTGCTCACTGGCACACCAGTGTCATTAACATCTATCATTATTTGACAAGCATCATTGTCAGTTGTTTCTTGGCTCATAAGCACAAAATTCTGATTCATAAAGTTTAAAAACTTATTTTTCGATTCTTTTGAAAAATCTTTAAAATATTTTCCATTCTGATCTGGAAATTCATTGTTCATAAAACCAACAATCGTACTTAGTTTTTGTTTGCCATCAAGCACACCACGAAATGCAATATTTGT
>JAHWHN010000081.1 GCA_019323235.1 Candidatus Woesearchaeota archaeon
TTTGAATTAAGTGAAAAGTATAATTGCCAAATATTTGCAACGACTCATAGCCATGATTGTATTGATGGATTTCAAGAATCACTAAAAAGTGACGAACATGGAACTTATTTTAGATTGGATAGTTATAAAGGAAAAATTCTTTATCAATTTTATGACAAAGAATCTTTGCAAGATGTTGTTGATTTGAATCATAGGGCTACTTAGGAATGTCGAATAATAGCGATCCAATCTTATTAGAACAAAGAGTCCTAACTCTCGAAAACGATGTTAAAAATCTAAAAGATATAGTTCAAAAGTTTATCTTTAAAAAAGATTTATCTGTCGGACAAACAATAGAGAAAAAAATACTTAAATATGTTCGAAAAACATATCCTAAAGCATATCTTATAGATGGCTATCACAAAGAATACGATATTTTCATTCCTGAAAAGAGAAAAGGAATAGAAATTAAATACGATAAAAAATCTGAAAAAACAGGCAATTGTTTCATTGAAATATCGTCGAATGGAAAGCCAAGTGGAATCATGGTAACAAAGGCATGGCTGTGGTTTATCGTAACAGGAAATGAGAACGAGTTGATTATTATCAAACCTGAAACGATACTGGAGATTGTAAAAGACGTGGAAGTCACAAAAGGAATATCTGGTGGTGACAATTATGAAAAAGAGCGTTATTTAGTTAGAATGGATACGATCAGGAAGAAAGGTAGGGTTATTGAGGATTACACGAAATGAATAAAGAGCTTGAATTATTAGAGAAATTAATAAAACCAAAACTTAAAGAACTGTTAATTAGTAACACTCCGTTTTTAACAAACAAAACTATTGATATTAATTCTCCTTTCAAATTTCCAAATAGTGAAAAATTAATTACTTTGGAGATTTGTTATACAAGCAAAGATTATTTAATGGTTGGCGATGGGAATAGCTTGAATGAGTTTATGGAGGAAACTTTAGAAAAGAATGGTATAAATATTTTTAAATTACCTTTATATCAATTTAGAAAGTATGTTTTTATAACAGATAGCATTATGAATGATAATAAAGTTTTTTGTCACAAACAACTTTATTATAAAAAATGTGGTAACAATGTTAAGTCATGTGCAAAAGAAATGTTAAATTTGCTAAATTGTATTCGTGATATTGTTGAAGCAACAAATAAATTTTTTAATATTAAATGAGGTATTTATGAATAACAGCCTTGAAAAAATCAACGAATTAGAACAAGAAATACAGAAGAAAAACAGTAGGATTAATTATATATATGATGATATTGATGCTTTGAGAGGTGAAATATTTGAGTTAAATGACGATATAAAAGAATTGGAATCGAAGATTATAGAAATAAAAAATGAGAAATAAATATGAAACAACCAAGATATGTTTATATTGGTAGATTACCATGTAATTGTTGCATGGGAGTTACAATTGACGATCTAAGGGATTTATGAATTGTTATCATGGACAACAATCTTTATTATAAATTTTGCAATAAAATGAACAAAAGACAATTTAATAGAATTGCATTGAATTTAGAATTAAATTGGAAAAGAGTTCAAAATAAATGAACCAACGGCAGTTTGTTGTCTAAATCATATTTGCCATCATCTTAATTTAGAAAAAAACGTTATTGAAAATATTGTAAGTAAATCTTTTTTAGAAATTGAAAATATAAAAACAGAAAAAGAATTGATGTATAAGTTTATACAAGTAGCCGAAAATTTTGGGCATAATGATGTAGCTAGAACATTATTATTAACGATAGTCTATGTGGAGGTTTTGGGTTATAAAGATTCAATGTTTTATTTTGCATTTCCATTTTTACATATAGATGATGGAAATTCTATTTATACATGTAAACCTAATTTTATTGGGTATATAAATTACATGGTTGAAAATAAAATTCTTCCAAAAAAATTACTTTCGTTTGATTTAGAGCATTTATTTAATCAGATGTATTATGAGTTGGATCATAGTATTGACTATAAGTTATTAAAAACCTTATGTAAATATAAATTAAGAAGGGATCAAAATGGAGAATTTTTAGAAACACCGCAAATGCACTTTATGGTAAATAGTATGTTAGAAGTGTTAGGAAAGAAAAAGAAAAAACACAGAAATAACGAAAAAGTTGTTAAAGTTTATGATAAATTTTTAAAGGATGTAAAAAATACTAACACCAATTGAATTTATAGGAATTAATGATTTTGCAAAAAATCAAAGGAAGAGTTTAGTAATGACTAAGCAAGAAAAAATTAGATACGATTTATTGATTTTACATGAAGAATTGGACGCAACGGTTTTTAACTTAAAAGAGTATAAGGATGATATTAAATCTCAACTGGAATACTTTGCGATGGCAAGCGTTCATCCGCCTGAAATTTTAGTGAGATGTGAGTTTGTAATTGACAATAAAAAACATATTCACATTGGAACATCTTTTAATGTATCTGTAAGTGTTCTTGAATTTGAAGAAATGCCAAATACTTTGCAAGTCATGTATCTTTTATTTGGTAAAAATCAACAATTTAAAATTACTAGAAAGTTCCTATCAATGATCAAGTTTATATTCAAGGAAACTAAAGATTTAAAAAAGAGAATGATTGATAATAATTCCTTTGATATACAAAGTAGAAAACAAATATTGAAAACTTTGAAAAAGAATAAAGGAAAAATGTGCCGTTTTAATGTTGTTAGAATACCTTATGAGAATGATTAATAAAGGAAAAATATAATGAGTACAATTATTTACGATCAAGATGATGTTAAAAATGATAAAGAAGAGATTGCTAGACACTTAGAAAATGCCGCTAAAGAAATTAGAGTTAAAAATGAGTGTTCAGTTTGCTTGGGTGGTAGTGTTGTTGTTTATATTGATTTAAACGAAAAAAACATTGAAATTCAGGTGTAGAAAGATAAATATGTCCCTAAAAATAGCAAACCTTAGTAAAGAAGATAAATATGTCCCTAAAAATAGCAAACCTTAGTAAAGAAGATAAATATTCCATTCTTGAGATTGTAAAAATTCTTAAAGAAGATAGTGATAACTTAGAGCTTATTCTAGGTTATGAAGAAGGTGTGTTTGTTGAGTTTATGGGAAGAGTATATTTTGCAAATGACGATCCAGAGTTTATTTTAGAATTTCCAAAAACGATAAAAGAAATTTATCAAGCAAA
>JAHWHN010000082.1 GCA_019323235.1 Candidatus Woesearchaeota archaeon
ATGAAGTTTGACAATCAATCAAGAGAGTATTTAATAGAATAAAAATTTTAACCCAAGAAGATATTAAAAAAGGATATAAAGGAATGAGAAATGAAAGTTATGAAAAGCAATGTTTTAACTAGAGCACAATGTAATACTTTTCGTAAACGAGACATTCAAAGTAATATGGTAAGATTTATTAAACAATGTACTGGTGATTTATATCAAACTCCAGGTCCTGGACATATAAGAGAAAATTGGTGGATATTTCAGAATATATTAGAATCTTATAACAATTATATAATGGTTGAATATTTTGTTGATATATACCAAGAGATGAGAGAAGAAGTAAAACAAATTAAACGTATTCAGTCTAAACACAGTCCTAATTTACAATTAAAACTAGGTGAATTATTTAGAACTGTTAGAATGGCTAACCCTAATAGTGTGTCATTTATAGATGCTTGTTTTTGTGTAACGGTAAATAAAATGATTAAAGATGGATTATTAGTTGATATAGAAAAACTTTGTAATACAAATGTATTAACTGATGTCTGGTATCTTTCAATTACTTCTTCACTTAGAGGTTGTTCAAAAAGAGAGAACAATAAAGGAACCGAACAAATTAAAAAAATACTAAGAAAGAATTATAAAACTGTTAATGAAAAATATAATACAACATATCGAGATGGCAATCCAATGTCAACTGTATTGTTGAAAATTAATAACAAAATATAAAAACAGGAGAAAAAACATGAGTATTTCATTTAAGACATTTAACAAAATTATTCCACATGTAATTCGTAATGGCTGGGGAATTATGCTCAGATGCCGTCATGGAGTAGGTAAATCTGAGGTTGTATATCAAATAGCCAAAGAAATGAATCTACCTGTAGTTGAACGTAGAGCCTCTCAGATGACAGAAGGAGATTTACTTGGTTTACCATCACAAGATGGTGAAACAACATCCTTTTTACCATTAGATTGGTTTATGAAGGCATGTAAAGAACCAGTAGTATTATTCTTTGATGAAATTGATAGAGCAATCCTAGAAGTTCGTCAGGGTCTATTTGAATTAACAGATAGCAGAAAGATTGCTGGGAATACACTACATCCAGATACATTAATCTTTGCTGCTGTTAATGGTGGAGAAGGTGGTGACTCTGATTATCAAGTAGCAACTATGGACCCAGCAGAACTAGATAGATGGACTGTATTTGATTTAGAACCAACAGTAGAAGATTGGTTAAATTGGGGTAGAGAAAATAATGTTAATAAACATATTCTAAATTTTATTAATGATAATCATAATCATCTTGAACATAAAGGTCATTTTGACCCGCCAGGAAAAATATTTCCATCTAGACGTTCTTGGAAAAGATTATCTGATTGTCTGAATGCATCTAATATAATTAAACTTGGAGAAGAAAACACTGACTTATATAACATTGCTCATGGATTTGTTGGAATGGAAGCAGCATTAGCATTACATGATTTCTTAAAAACACAAGAAAAAGAGTTGTCTCCAGCTGAATTCTTTAAAGATAATGCATGGGATAGAATCAAAACATTTGAACTCAATGAACACATTAAACTAGTTGATAGACTTAAATTAGAAGGGTATTTAACTCGTGCATTAAAACAAGAAGAAGTTGATGTTCTAAAAAAATATTTACATATGCTATTACCAGAAGTGTATGTCAAATTATTTAATGACATTTGTGACAACTTCGAAGATAACGGGAAATTTTTATATGATGATAAAGAACTTAGCATTAAGTTTGTTGAAGCATTGGAAGGATTACAATAATTAACATGGAATTCACTAGAGGTATGCCAGTATTTATACCATTAGGGGTAACGTTATATGAACAACATCCTTATAATGCAGAGTATATCTCTAGTGATTTATATCTATTTTCTCGATCATTAAAAGGAATTATAATAGATACTGATAATTTATACTGTAAAATCTATGTATTTGAACAAAAAGAAACATACTATGTAAATAAACACGATATATATCAATTAGATATAAAAAAATCCAATGAAAAAACTAACGCCTGAACAGATTGAAAATATTAGAAAAGATCCTAATAAATGGGATTGGCAAGATTTATCAATAATTTATAAATTAACAGAAAGTTTTATTAAAGAATTTCAGGATAGAGTTGATTGGTGGGCTGTTTCAGCAAATCAAGAACTCTCAGAAGACTTCATAAGAGAATTTCAAGATAAAGTTTATTGGGGTTGGACTTCATACTATAAACAACTTTCAGAAGATTTTATAAGAGAATTTCAAGATAAGGTTGATTGGTATCGTCTTGTAAATAGCCAAAAATTCTCTGAAAGTTTCTTTCTTGAATTTAAAAACAAATTATTTCATGAAGAATATTTTAAAAATTGTTGTTATTATAAAAATTATCATAATATTAAACATTTTTTAAAATATGGAATGAAGTTAGATGATGACTTAAAAAAGTGTTTAATACGATGAAGAAAGAACTAACGCCTGAACAAATTGAAAATATTAGAAAAGATCCTGATAAACAAGATTGGAATGATTTATCAAGAGACTATAAACTTTTAGAAGATTTTATAATAGAATTTCAGTATCTTGTTAATTGGAAATGTATTTCAATATCCCAAAAACTTTCAGAAGACTTTATTAAAAAGTTTGCTTATTATGTTGATTGGGATTATATTTCAAAATATCAAGTCCTTTCAGAAAATTTTATAAGGGAATACAAAAATAAACTTAATTGGTATTGTATTTTAATATATCAAAAACTTTCAGAAGAATTTTTTCTTGAATTTGAAAGCAAACTACTTGATAAAGATTATTTTAAAGAATGTTGTCGTAATAAAAACTTTAATAATATTAAACATTACTTAAGACATGGAATAAAATTCAATAATAAATTAAGGAAATCTTTATTATGATATTTAATTTATTTGAAGTATTATCCATTGTATTTATGAGCTACATTATGTATTTTGGATGGAAAAAATTTCGTGATTCACGAAAAGAATTAACAGAAGGAGAATATAGAAGAAAATTATTAGAACAAACTTTAGGTAAACCATGTGTACTTTGTAATCAATTCCATGCTGAAATATATGTTAAAGAGCATGGCTGGGTACACGCAAAATGTTGGGAAGAAATTATTAAATTGTAAGGAGAGGGAACATGAAGAATCTAAGTATATTTTTAACAAGTATTTTATTTGTAGGATGTGTGCGTATTAGTCCAGGATATGAAGGGATTAAAGTTGATATGTGTGCTGATAATGAAGGGAATGCAATAACTGCATTACCAATAGGTAGACATTTTGAGGGATATTGCACGCAAATATATAAATATCCTCTGTATAAACAAAGGTATGTATTTACACTAGATGAGAAAGAAGGTTCTGAAAATAATGAAGAAATTTGTGCTAATGATAAAGATGGAATGAAACATTGTTTTGATGTTGGATTATCTGTTA
>JAHWHN010000083.1 GCA_019323235.1 Candidatus Woesearchaeota archaeon
AAAGACATTGGAGTTATAATTACTGAATCAGGTATTACTAGAGATTCAATTGTTGTAGAGGGTGGTTCTGGAACTGGAGCTTTAACAACTTATCTTGCAAAAATAGCAAAAAAGGTTTACTCATATGATATAAGATCTGAAAATCAAGAAATTGCTAAATACAATGTTGAAAGACTAAATCTAGACAACGTAGAATTTAAATTACAAAGCATGTATGAAAAAATTAATGAAAAAGATGTTGATGTTGTAATCATGGATCTTCCTGAACCTTGGCAAGCATTAGAAAATGCAAAAAACGCAGTAAAGGTTGGAGGTATAATTGTTGCATATTGTCCTACTATTCCTCAAGTTTCAAATTTTGTAGAAGCCGTAAAAAAAGATGATCAATTACATCATATAAAAGCAATTGAATTAATAGAAAGAACTTGGAAAGTAAAAGGTCTTGCCGTAAGACCAGTTTCTGATTCAATTGGACATACAGCATTCTTAATTTTTGCAAGAAGGGTAAATTAGTTTTTACATAATTAAATTATAATTTTAATTAATTAGTATATTTTTTATACTTTTTAGTTAAAAAGCCCGAAAGATATAAAAACTCTATATTAATTCTAACAAATTATGAGTGAAGATAATCAAAATAAAAATGAAACTTGTGAAGTTTCATGTACTGAAGAATTAACTCCTGATATAATTAGGATGAGAGAGATAGAAGCAGCTATCATAGAAAAAGAAGAATCTTCTAAAGAAGAAAAAGAAGAAAAGAAAGAATTATCAGACTCAAAATTTGTAGAATACTTTGAGAAAAAAGTAAGAAATACAATTCGAAAATATGAATTATTTGATAAAAAGAGTAAAGTTTTAATTGCAGTATCTGGTGGTAAAGATAGTACTGTTTGTGCATATCTTCTAAAAAAATTAGGGTATAATGTAGAAGCATTAACAATTGATGCAGTAATTGGTTGTTATACAAAAGAAAATCTAAAAAATATTAAGAGAGTTTGTGAAAAGTACGATATTAAATTAAATGTATTATCATTCAGAGAACAATTTGGAATGTCCTTATGTTACATTAGATCTATATTATTAGAAAAAGGAAGAAGACATTCTTCATGCATGATTTGTGGAATTCTAAAAAGATACTTACTGAATAAATTCGCATCAGAGAATAAATTCGAATATTTAGCAACAGGTCATAACTTAGATGATGAAGCTCAAGCATTTATCATGAATGTATTTAGAAATGATTTCAAACTAGCAAAAAGACAAGGAGCTAAACCTGGAAATGTAACATCTGATAAATTCGTAACAAGAGTTAAACCATTATATTTAATGTCAGAAGAAGAAATAATTAGATATTCAAAAATTATGGAATTTCCAGTATACTATGGCATATGTCCTTGCTCTGTTGATGCATATAGAAGAGAGTATAAAGTAATGTTAGATGAATTTGAGAAAAGACATCCTAATGTAAAATATAATATCTTAAAATTCCAAGAACAAATGAAAGCATCTTTAATCAAAGAAGAAGGTGTTAAAGTAGGTTCTTGTGAAAATTGTGGTGAGCCTTCTGCTGGAACAATGTGTAAAGCTTGTCAAATCTTTGATGATTTAAGAAATGCTAAAAAAGAATAATTCATCAATTACTTTTTTATATTATCATTAATTCTTTAATAACATGAGACGTAGGAAAGACTCAGAGTTTGATAAAATAGAGGATATTATTGAAAAAAATGATGTTATATTATTAGATAATTCTATTGGTGGGTATCCTGGTTATAGTTTTGATAAAACTTTCATTACTTTCTTAGAAGAATATGATAATTATAAAAACATGGATGCTGATCAATTATCAAGTAAAATATATGGTTTATGTGTTTTTGAAAATTTTCTATGCTCAGATAAAACAAAATTAATTTGTCAAACTTTTGATGAATTCAATTATTTAACATATTTTATTAATTATTTCAAGAATCAGTTTTTATCTGAAGAAATGCTAGAAAATAGAAAAGATATTTATGATTTATTCCAAGAATATTTACCAAAACATGAATTAATTAGGGATGTATTGGAATTAAAATCAATGAAA
This sequence comes from Candidatus Woesearchaeota archaeon, assembly GCA_019323235.1. Taxonomy (GTDB): domain Archaea; phylum Nanobdellota; class Nanobdellia; order Woesearchaeales; family JABIAG01; genus JAHWHN01. The sequence goes on from JAHWHN010000083.1 coordinate 2,087, forward strand.
GTAATTGACTCTCATCATACTACTTATTCAGAAAGAATAGAATCTGAATTCATTAATGATATGTTTGATTTATTAAAAATCATTTCAATACAAGGAAAATTAAAAGAAAAGAAAAGCATATTTGCAAAACCTGCAAATTATAATAATACGACTGATGAATTAATCACAACCACTGCAATTTATCTTTCAAGACAAAAAATAGAAAATAATTCTCAAAAAGTGGGCATTGTTACAAAAGATGATGATTTCAAAAATTTATTATTTACAACAATGGGATATTTATCAAGAGTTAATGAAAAACTTAATCATCAAGACCCTGAAGAATTTTTACATAATCTTCCAAGAATATATCACTTTGAAAGATTTACTCTATTTGATGAATTAGAATTTGAAGATACTTACTATCAAAAATATCAAGAAGATGAATTAGCTGAAAAATTAAGTAAAAAAACTAATAAAAGAATAAATTATTTCTTAACAAAACACAAAGATTTTTTTAAAATATAAATTATTAAATTAAAGATAATATAATTTATTATCTCTTTTTTGTTTTTCATCCATTTGAGAACCAGGTTTGTTTGCTCTTGGTCTATAAGAATCTTTATCTCTTCTGAATGTTAATTGTAAATCTTTCAAGAACATATTCATTCCTTCTTCCATAACAAAAGGACCTATTGCCTTACCTCTAATAGCAGGCTCTCCCTCAAATACTAAAATCTTATCACTTAAATAATCTAAGAATAATAAATCATGATCAACAACAATAGCAGTCTTACCTCTCATATCCATAAAATCTTTAATAACTTTACTTATCAATAATCTTTGTTCTACATCAAGATATGCAGAAGGTTCATCAAGTAAATATAAATCAACTTCTTTAGATAAACATAAAGCAATAGCAACTCTTTGAAGTTCTCCACCAGATAATTGATTAATTTGTTTTTCAAATAAAGGTTCAATATTTAATGGACCTATTAAATCATTAGTATGGCTCTTAAGAGCATCTTGAAGAACATTAATTACTAACTCTTCCGAATCAGTTTCAATATACTGAGGTTTATAACTCACTTTTATTTTTTCAGAAACCTCTCCTTCATCTTGTTCTATAACATTAGCTAAAATCTTAATAAAAGAAGTCTTACCAATTCCGTTCTCTCCTAAAACTCCAATAACATCTTTTCTATGAACTTCTCCTTCTTCTGCCTCAACCTTAAAAGTACCCAAAGTTTTCTTAATACCTTTCCAAGACGTCAAAAATTCAGTTTCTTTCTTAGTAAATAATTGTTTCTTTTCAAATTTAATTTTATTATTTCTAAATCTAATATTAGAATCTTTGATAAATCCTTCTAAATAAGTATTCATCCCATTCTTAGTAGTCATTGGGTGAGAAACAATACCATAAACTCCTTCTTTCCCATACATAATATGAATTAAATCAGTCATATAATCTAAAATAATTAAGTCGTGCTCAACAACTAAAACAGCAGTATTCTCATCAGCTAATTCTCTTAAAAATTTGGAAACTTTAATTCTTTGCTTAATATCTAAAAATGAAGTAGGTTCATCAAAAATATACAAATTTGCTTTTTTCATAACAGTCGCAGCAATTGCCATTCTTTGAAGTTCACCACCGGATAAAGTCTTAATATCTCTGGATAAAACTTTTACTAAATCTAAATCTTTTACAATACTATCAAAAATTCCTCTTTCATCAACCTTTCTTAAAATATCTTCAACTTTACCATCAGTTGTTTTAGGAATCAAATCTACTTGTTGAGGCTTAAAAGAAATCTTAATTTCATCTTTATTTAATTTTTCAAAATATGTTTGAGCTTCAGTACCTTTAAAATGGTCTACTAAATTTCTCCAATCAGATTCTTCTTCAAGATTACCAAAATTTGGTTTTAACATTTTAGCTAAAATCTTTAATGCAGTAGACTTACCAATACCATTTCTACCTAAAATACCAACAACTTTCCCAAAAATTGGAGTAGGAAGATTATACAAATGAAAACCATTTCTTCCATATTTATGGATTGGCTCCTCATTTAAATCTTCTGGCAAATTAATAATATGAATTGCATCATTAGAACATCTATTAGCGCAAATACCGCAACCAGTACAAGTTTCTTCGTAAATAATAGGCTTACCATCTTCACCTTTAACAATACATTCTTCCCCCATTCTATTAACAGGGCAAATGCTAATTATAAAATCGGTCTCTACTGCCTTGAATTTCTCTCTATCTATAACTGCGATTCTTTTAGCCATAATCCCAACGAGGACAAAAGAAGTTTTTAAAGTTTTGTATAAAAATTAAAAATAATCGAAAATTCCTTGGCTTATTAATAAAAGTCTTTATAAAAATAATTATATTTCTATATTTATGGCAAGAGCAAAAATAAGACCTGATTATGTATCTTCTTATTTAATTACGGCTAAAACATTTTTTACAAAAAATCAAGAGAAAAATAAAGATATATTGAATTTTTTTAACAATATCTCTCTCGAAGAAAGAATATTAATTAGGGACAAATATTTTAATATTTCAGATGTGAAAACCAAATCTAATGAATTTTCACCAGAGTTAGATAATATAGAAGATTATTTTAAAGATAATTATATAAAATTTAATGAGGAATGTAATAGAATAGTAAGTAAATTTACTTTTGGTTTTGATAGTTTTTGGAAATCAAGAATGGATATTTGTAAAGAATATTTTGAAAGAAATCAAAACTTACTAGATAA
>JAHWHN010000084.1 GCA_019323235.1 Candidatus Woesearchaeota archaeon
AGCCTAATTTCTTAAATTTCTTCATATTTCTAATACCTCGTATTTATTTAGTAAAATTCAATATAATATTTTAGAAAAAGCGAAATGTTCTTCTCGAGAACAAGTACTCTCTCTTGTCTATCTATTTCTTCACTATATTCCAATAGATAAAATGTCTATTTATAAAGGTTTTGGGTATTTTATGCAATAATGACAACAAACTAACTTGCACCTTATTCCTTTATTTCCGTTTATCTATTTATGGGCATAAAACTGATAATTGAAATTTAACCTATCTATTAAACAACAAGTATCTTTATAAAAGAAATTGCATAACAACTATTAAAGAGTAAAAAAACGTAACATATATAAAGTAGTAAATAAAAAGTAATGTTACCGAAATCAAAATTAGGGTTTCAAAATCAAAAAAAAAGAGTGTGGGGGCATTTCAAATGATTGTTAAAGATGAATTTTTAAGTAAACTAAGAAGGTATTTTGGTCTGAATTTGTACGAGGTTAAAATTTGGACAGCTCTTCTATCAAGAGGAATTTCAACAGCGGGTGAACTATCTGATATTGCAGATGTGCCAAGAAGTAGAAGTTATGATGTTCTAGAAACTTTAGAGAAAAAAGGCTTTATCATAACTAAAATTGGTAAGCCAATTAAATATATTGCAGTTGCCCCGGAAGAAGTTGTTGAAAGAGTTAAATTAAATATGAAACAAGAAGCTGATGAAAGAGTTAAAAATCTTGATTCACTAAAAGATACTGATGTTCTTAATGAATTAAACACATTACATACACAAGGAGTAGATGTTGTTGAACCATCAGATTTATCTGGAAGCCTAAAAGGCAGACATAATTTATACAATCATTTAGAATTAACAATCAGAAATGCTGAAGACACTGTTGAAATTTTAACTACTACAGAAGGCTTTATTAGAAAAATGGAAGGATTCAAACCAACTTTCGAAGCTTTAAAGAAAAGAGGAGTTAAAATAAGAATAGCTGCCCCACTAACAAAAGATTGTAAAGCTTCTATTGAAAGTATTGGAGATTTAGCAGAAATTCGAAATACTGATGTTAAAGGTAGATTCATCATCGTAGATGGTAAAGAATTAGTCTTTATGATTTTAGATGATCAAGAAGTCCATCCAACTTATGATGTTGGAATTTGGGTTAACACTCCATTTTTCGCAAGTGCTATGCAAAGTATGTTTGAAGCAACTTGGAAAGGTATGAAACCAGCTAAATAAGCTGGTAATTTTTATTTTCTTTTTATAGAATTACACAAAACTTTATAAAGTTCGTGAGTAGCCAAAATTTTATGAATGCTGATAAACTAATTGAAACTATGCATCCTTTAGAAATTAAAGTAATTAATACTCTAAAAAAATCTAAAACTTTACCAGAGATTATGAAATCTTCAGGATTAAAAGATGTAGAAGTGATTAGAGCATTACAATGGTTACAAAATAAAGACATTCTAAATATTAATAAATCTGAAGCAGAGTTTGTAGAATTAGATTCTAATGGTTTGAAATATAAAAAATCAGGATTACCTGAAAGAAGATTATTACAAGAATTAAGTTCTGGAGATAAAGCAATTAATGATATCTCAACATTAGAAAAAGAAGAAGTTGGAATTTCAATAGGTAGTTTAAAGAAAAAAGCTGCTATTGTAATGGAACAAGGTAAATTAAAAATTACTGAACATGGTAAGAATTTATTAGAAAAAGAATCTTTAGAAGAGTTATTCTTAAAAAATAAATTCCCAATAAATATTGAAGATTTAAAAGATGAAGAAAAATTTGCTTTAGATAATTTAAAATCAAGAAAAGAAATTATTAAAATTGAAACTAAAAAATCAATCTCTGTTGAATTAACTAAACTTGGAGAAGAGTTAGTTAAGAAAGAAATTAAACAAGAAGATTCTATTGATAGATTAACTCCACAATTAATTAAGAATGGAGATTGGAAAAATAAAAAATTCAGAAGATATGATATTAATGCAAAAGTTCCTGAAATAGATGGCGGTAAAAAACATTTCGTTAAACAAGCTTTAGAATATGCTAAGCAAGTTTGGTTAGATATGGGCTTTAAAGAAATGAACGGTCCTATGGTACAAACATCATTCTGGAATTTCGATGCTTTATTCACAGCTCAAGATCATCCAGTTAGAGAAATGCAAGATACTTTCTTTATCAAAACAGTAAAAGAAGGTAAACTTCCTGATAAAAAAATTGTTGATAAAATTAAAATTGCACATGAAGAAGGAATTAATAATAGTAAAGGTTGGCAATATAAATGGGATGAGAAAGAAAGTAAGAGAAATGTTTTACGAACTCATACAACTTGTCTTTCAGCAAAAACATTATTTAATTTAAATGAGGAAGATCTTCCTGCTAAATTTTTCTCATTAGGAAGATGTTTTAGAAATGAATCTTTAGATTGGTGCCATTTATTTGAGTTTAATCAATCAGAAGGCATTGTTGTTGATCCAGATGCTAACTTCAAACATTTAATCGGATATTTAAAACAATTTTTCAAGAAAATGGGATTCGAAAAAGCTAGATTTAGACCAGCTTATTTCCCTTACACTGAACCATCTGTTGAAATTGATGTGTTCCACCCAGTTAGAAAAACTTGGGTTGAGTTAGGAGGGGCTGGAATTTTCAGACCAGAAGTTACTGAACCTTTATTAGGTAAAGAAACTCCAGTATTAGCTTGGGGACCAGGCTTCGATAGAATTATTTTAGAATATTACAAAATTAATGATATTAGAGAATTATACAATAATGACTTAAAACAACTTAAGAAAATAAAATCATGGACTAAATAAAATGCCAACAGTAAAATTAAACAAAAAAGTATTTGAAGAATTAGTAGGAAAGAAATTACCTATTGAAGAACTAAAAGATAGAATTTCCATGCTAGGTACTGACTTAGAAGGTATTGAAGGTAATGAAATTACTGTTGAAGTATTCCCTAATAGACCTGATATGTTATCTGAACAAGGTTTTGCTCGTGCTTTTAGTTCATTCATTGGAGAAAAAACAGGATTTAGAAAATATAATGTTAAAAAATCTAATGAAAAAGTTATTATTGAAAATTCAACATCAAAAGTTAGACCTTACACTGCTTGTGCTATTGTAAAGAATATTAAATTTGATGATGAAAAAATAAAAGAAGTAATTCAAATTCAAGAAAAGCTTCATGTTACATATGGAAGAAATAGAAAGAAAGTTGCAATAGGAGTTTATCCTTTAGAAAAAATAAAATTCCCAGTTACTTTTTTTGCTGAAGATCCTAACAAGGTTGTTTTTAGACCTTTAGAATATAAATCAGAAATAACTGGATTACAAGTATTAAGTAAACATCCTACTGGCCGTGATTATGGACATTTATTAGAAGGAAAAGATGTATTTCCATTTTTCAAAGATGCTAATAATCAAATTTTATCTATGCCACCTGTAATTAATTCTCATGATGTTGGTAAAGTTACTGAGTCTACAACAGATTTATTTATAGAATGTTCTGGATTCGAATTTAATTACTTACATACTTGTTTGAATATGATTGTTACTGCACTTGCAGATATGGGTGGAGAGATTTATTCAGTTGAGTTAAATTATGGAAAAGAGAAAAAAGTAACTCCAAATTTAGACGGAGAAGAATGGGATTTACCTTTAGAATATATTAATAAAAGATTAGGATTGAAATTAAAAGATAAAGAACTATCTGAATTATTAGCTAAGATGGGACATGATTATAAAAATGGTAAAGTTAGAGTTCCAGCTTATAGGGCAGATATTTTACATCCTGTTGATTTTGTAGAAGAAGTTGCTATTGCTTATGGTTATGAAAACTTCGAAGCAGAAATTCCTAAAGTTTCAACAATTGGTGAAGAAGATCCTTTTGAAAAATTCAGTAGAAAAATCTCAGAAATAATTGCAGGATTGGGATTAATCGAAACTGAAACTTATAATTTAACTAATGCTAAAAATCAAAATGAAAGAATGTTAACTGAAAATAAATTAATTGAATTAGAAAGTGCAGTTAATTCAGAATTTAATGTATTAAGATCTTGGATGACTCCTTGTTTAATGGAAGTTTTTAATAAAAATTTAAACAAAGAATTCC
>JAHWHN010000085.1 GCA_019323235.1 Candidatus Woesearchaeota archaeon
CATAGGAGTGGAACCTCTGCATTAACGGGGTTAATGAAAATATTGGGTTTTAATGTAGGTTATAACTTACTCATAGGAAATAAATTTTTTAATAAAAAATGGCCATGTCAAAAGAAAATTAATAGTTTTTGTATCTCAATAAATAAGTTCTTTAATAATAAAATAAAAAAATTAATTGAAAAAGAAATTAATTCAAAGAAAAAATCGGATAAAATTTTTTACTCTAAACTATCTAATTTTGTAATTACTTTTAGTTTTTATTTAAACAAATATTTACTAAATAGAAATAAGTTGCTAAAAAAAGGACATTTTGAACCTCGTGATATAATACATATTAATGATTTAATATTATTATCTATAGATTCTTGGTGGGGTGATATTAGGCCATTACCTGAAGATTGGGAAAAACAAAAGCAAATGAAAATTTATAAAGATAAGATTAAAAAAATTATTTATCTTAATTATGGTAAGAAAGGAAATTTTTGTATTAAGGAGCCAAGGATTTCAATTTTATTACCTCTTTATTTAGAAGTTTTTAAAGAAATGAATATTGAGCCTAATCTTATTTTCATTAAAAGGAATAAAGATGAAATAATCAAATCTTTAATGGCTCGTAATGATTTTAAAGAAGAAAGATGTACACTAATCACTGAAAAATATCTTGAAAGTATTGAAAAATATATTAAACCTTATAATTATGTAGAAATAAATTATTCAGATTTGATTAATAAACCAGAAGAATCTATATTAAAAATTAAGAAATTAAATATTCCTATGAAAGATTATAATTTAGTCAAAAAAGATGTTCAAAAATTTATAGACCCAAAATTAAAACACCATTAAATTTATATTTTCAAAAAAGCATTTAAAATTAAGAGCTTTAAAATTATGTAATGAGGTATTTTCAAGAAAACAATGATTAAAAAAATTCAGATTTTTGGTGAAAGAAATTCAGGTACTAATTATTTAAAGTCTTTAATTAAATTAAATTTTGAAAATATTGACATTACTACTGAATTTGGTTGGAAACATTGGTTTCCTTTTTCAGAAGGTGATCCTCACTATAAAGGAAAAAAAGATTCTGAATGTTGTTTATTTATAGTAATTTATCGAAATCCTTTTGATTGGTTAAGAAGTTTTCATCAAAATCCTTGGCACAGTCATTTTAGTTTAAAAGGTATTAAATTTTCAAAATTTATTAGAAAAGAATGGTTTTGTATGTGGAATGATGAAGCGAATATTGGAAATAACAATCCGAAGTATAATTCAGAAATGTTATTTGAAAGAGACCCGGAAACAAATAAAAGATTTAAAAATGTTTTAAAATTAAGAAGTTCTAAAATAAAATATTTTCAGAAATTAAAAGAACAAGTTAAAAATATTTGTTATATAAGATATGAGGACTTAAAAGATAACCCTGATATTCTGAAAGATATTGCACTCAAGTTTCATATAAAACTTAAAAATAATTCTATTATTAATGAAGATACTTACAAAGGCTTCAAAGAAGAAAAGTATATTCCCAAAAAATATCCTCCTTTTTCAAAAAAAGATTTAAAATTCATACACGAGAATTTAAATTGGGATCTTGAGAATTTAATAGGTTATAACTTTAATGATTATACTCCAAAACATATTTCTTTAAGTAATAGAATTATTAAATTATTTAATAATTTATTAAATTATAAAAGGAAATAAACATAATGTTAAATATAATATCATTTAATTCAATAGATTTTTTTATCTTTTTCTTAATTGTATTCTTTTTATATTGGATTATTCCCCAAAAAACTAAAAACTTAATTTTATTGATCGCAAGTTATGTCTTTTACGCAAGTTGGAGCTTTAAACTTTTAGCATTAGTTTTTATCTCAACATATATTGATTATTTTTGTGGTTTAGCAATAAATTCCTCTAATAAAGAATCAAAAAGAAAGTTCTTTTTAATAACAAGCGTTCTAGTAAATTTAGGGTTATTAGGATTCTTTAAGTATTATAATTTTTTTACTCAAAATTTAATTACTTTACTCAACTCTATTGGTTTAAATTTAAATTTCACCTCATTAAACATAATACTTCCTATAGGGATATCTTTTTACACATTTCAGACATTAAGTTACACTATTGATATTTATAGAAGAAAGATACTTCCAACAAGAAACATAATAGATTTCTCATTATTTGTTGTTTATTTTCCTCAATTGGTGGCAGGCCCAATTGAAAGAGCAAAAGAACTTATTCCTAAAATAAAAGAAACAAAGTATTTTAAAAATATAGAATTTAAGAAAGGAACATATCTTATAGTATATGGTCTTTTCAAAAAAGTTGTAATTGCAGATTCTATAGCTGTAATAGTAGATAGTATTTTTTCTTCAACAAATCCCACAGGAACTAGTGTGTTAATAGCAGCTTATGCATTTGCTATACAAATATATTGTGATTTTTCAGGTTATTCTAATATGGCAAGGGGTTTATCTTATTTCTTTGGAATTAAATTAGAGACAAATTTTATACTTCCATATTTTGCAAAAAATCCTTCAGACTTTTGGAAACGTTGGCATATTACATTATCCTCTTGGGTAAAAGATTATATATACATCCCTTTAGGTGGAAGAAATTCAATCTTATTTGGTACAACTTCTTTATTTATAACAATGTTTTTAATGGGTTTATGGCATGGTGCAGCTTGGAACTTTGTATTGTGGGGAATTTTTTGGTTTGCATTAATAATGATTTATAGAATTATTAACGAAATATTACCAAAATTTAATTTATTAAGAAGAAGAATTTTCAGATATTTCTCAAATATAATATTAATCTTAATTATGTTTCATTTAACTTGCTATAGTTGGATTATTTTTAGATCTCAATCCTTAAATCAAATAGTAATTTTTACTTCAGCATTACTTTCAGGAATTGATTTTAGTTTATTTTTAGATTTTGAGTATTTTAAAGTTTATTTATTTGGTTTATTCTTATTAGTATATATGATTTTTCAAAGTTTCCATAAAGATTTACTGTTTATCACAAAAAAAGATTTTGTTTGGCAAATTACTTTTTATTTAATTTTATTCTTTTTGTTTATAGAATCTGGTGAAATTGTTAGTACACCTTTTATCTATTTTCAATTCTAAATGAAATCATTCAAAAAATTCTTCCCAAGGAGTTCCATTAAACTTAGTTTTTAATAATTTATAATTTAATATACTTTCTGATGGTTTCTTGCCTTGTTTCTTTAATTTACTTTTAAGATTATTTTCTGGTAATTCTAAAAATCTTTGAATTTTTTTCAGAGTAATTTCTTGTCTTTCAATTAAATCTTCATAAAATATATCTATTCGTTTATGATTTTTAAATAAATCATCATATTTTTTCTCATAATATTTAATTTTTTCAAAATTCTTCAAACAATCTTCAAAGTCAACCTTAATCTTTAAATCATTTGAGTTTTCTCTATAAACCCATTCATCTTTAATCATTGCAAGTTTTAAAGATAGATAAGTTTCTAATAAATTTCTTCTTTTCAAATGAATAATTTTTATTTCTTTATTTTTTTCTAGATAATTCAAAACTTTCTGCATTCTTTTATTAACCTTATTTTTATTAGTTTTACTTAATAACTCTCTCGCAAGTTGATATCTTCTATAAAAAAAAGGAAATTCTTTCATATTATTATCTAGAACAAAATCCTCTAGTGTTAATTGAGAATATAATATTTTAATACTGACAACTTTAAATTTAGAGGGGTATCTTTTATTTATCGTTTCTTTTAATAGTTTTAAAGGATTTTTTAATACTCTCCTAGGTTTTTCTAAATTAAATATCTCTCCAAATGTCTTGATATTCGGGTGTGAATTTAAAAGATTAATTAAATGATTAGAACCAGTTCTTGCATTGCAAACAATAATTAACTTTTGATGTTTTTGCGTTATTCTTTGAAACAACATCATTTTATTTATTATAATTTTCAATTTTTTTCTTAAGTCTATTTTAAGTTTCATATTATTCTTTTAATTTTTATTATTATTTTATCATAAGTTTTTGATTTTTCTTTCATTTTTGCTGAAAGTTCGTATGCTTTTTTTAAAATAAAATTTATACCAAATCTTTTTTCTATTTTCTCAACATAATATAACTTCTCAAATCCTGTTTTACTATTTTTTATTGGTTTTGCTACTGGGGGTTTTATTAATTCAGGTAAGTTCTTTGCTTTTGTTAAGTTTTTTGTTTGTTCATAAATGTATTCTTCATTAAATATTAGATAATCATTAAGTGAATTTGCAATATTAAGATGAATTTCTTCATTAAAATGCCAGTCTGCTGGATAAACAAGATCTTTTTTAGTATGGGATACATTAAGTGAAACAATTGGTATGTCAGTTAAATTTTGATATTTCTCAATATAATTATTATTCTTGTCAAAAAACATAATTATAAAGTATGCATTTTCATCATATTTCTCAATATTCTTCAACTGAGTAGTATTCTCAAAAAATTTATTATATTGATATAATTGTAAAATAATCATGTCTGGATTGTAATGTAATGCGTCAATTGTTTTTTTCAAGTAACATTGATAGTTTTCATTATGTATTCCCCCTCTGGCAAAGTTCATAACTTCATATGACTTATTAATTGTTTTTTCATTTAATTTTTTTTCTAGAATTTTTGGGTATGTATCTTCTAAATTTATCCCAATTCCTTTAGTTTGAGAATCTCCTATAATTGCTATTCGAAATGTATTATTATTTTTTTCTAGATTATATTCTTTATCTCTAATACCTATTGAATTAGTTTCAAAAAAAGCACCTTTGTAGTAATCACTATATTTGGCTTTCATATCACAATCTCCCTCAAGAAATTCATAAGTTGTAGAAAATTGAATATTCTCCATCAATCTAGGGCTAAATGCATTCATACCAAAAAATTCAACTCTTACAATCTGTTCACAAATTAAAAAATAGATTAGAATTATCAATATAAGTATAAAGGTTTTTTTAATTAATTTCTTTTCAGGCATAGACTAAAAAGATTGGCCTTAAGTGATAAATTTAATTTGTTTAAAAAATCTAAACCGAAACTAGTTTTTTTTTAATTTATTATACAGCGTAGGGAAGTGTTTCTTTAAAAAAATTCCAATTCTGCCAATATTTCTATCAATTGTTTTTAATAATTTTTCTAAGTTATTTTTAATAATAAGAAGATAATATTCTTCTAATATTTTTAATTCATTATTTAATGGAATCTTATAATCTTGATTAATAAATATTAGTCCTTTACTTTTAAAATGTCCAATTGCTTTGTTTTTAGCTAATTTTGTTAGTTTTGGACAGAATTTAAAACCAATTTTAGACATTTCTTTAATCCAATATTCTTTATTTTGACAATTTACATGATGATGTCCCTTTTGGCCTGGTATTGCATAAGTTATAACTAAATACTTTTTTACTGTTTTAAAAGTTTCAAGAAAGTTTTTCATATATTTTTCTTCAACATGTTCTATGAATTCACAAGACCAAACCATATCATATTTTTTATTTGGGATAAATGATGACTTGCAGAAATCATGCATCACTACTGATTCAGGAATTTGATTGTCTCGAATTGCTTCAAATGAACCATCAATTCCCAATACTTTACAACCAATATTTTTGAAATATTTTGTAGAATGACCCTCTCCACATCCTACATCTAATACTGATTTAATATTCAGTATTTTAATTAACCATTCCCAAAGTTTAGGATAATATGTTAATGGGTCTCCTCCGTAGATATACCCTCCAAGGTGTCCTTCAGATGAATTCAATCTTAGTTTTCTCTTTTTCATTTTATTTCTTTATTAGATTTTGCTTAATTACTTTTTACTTAATTAAAATTAAATTTATAAATATTTTTAAGATTTGGTTTTAATATATATTTAAAAACTTTGAAAATCTTTATAAATAATACTTAATAGGTAAATATTGATGAATAAAGTGATGAAGAAATTTTCAATCTTAAAAAATCTTTTACGTTTCTTTAAAAAATCTTTTAAATTTGATGAGTTGGTTAAAATTGCAGTTTTAGCTAGATGTAAGGATGAATTTTTTGTAGAAGAATTTGTAAAATATTATTTGAGTCAAGGAATTGACAAAGTATACATTATAGATGATGATTCAAATGATAAAAGTATTTATGATAATCTATTAAATAATCCTCGAGTTAAGATATTTTTTTCTAAGAATATTACAAAAGGAGATGATATTGTAAATGAAATTTATAATAAAATCAAAGATAAATTCACTTGGTTAATTTATGTTGATGTTGATGAGTTTATTACGACAAAAAGAAAAATAAATAATACAATAAGGGATGAATTGGAAACTACTTTTAGAAATGTTCATTGTGTTAAAGTGCCTTGGGTAATGATGTCTTGTAATTCTTTAGAAAAAAATCCTAAAAGTATATTACAAACAAATATTTATAGATGGAATCATGATTTAAAACATGAAAATAATGATAAAAGAAAATTCAAATGTAGATATGATCAAATTGAAGTTAAGAGTATCTTCAAACCAAAATTTTTTAAGAAACTTACTGATCATCACCCTAATAAGGACAAAAGATATCTTAACTCAATTGTAGTTGATAGTATTAAACTTGGAAATTTGAGAGGTTCATTTTATAATAATTTAAGAGAAAAAGATATTCGTGAAGGTCATTTGTTATGCTATCATTATAGATTAATATCAATTGAAAATTGTAAGAACAAACTTAAAACTAATCGATGGTATATTGATGATGGTTATACTTTGCAAGATTTACTTTCTTCAGATTGTCCAGAGATAAAAGATGAAACTCTTAAGAAAAAATCATTAAAAATAAGATAAAACATCCTAATAATATTTATAAATGATTTTATTTTTTTGATAAAAATGACAGAGTTATATTCAATTTATGTAGTGTCAAAACTTGAAACAAAATTTGATATAGATTTTGCTTTAATATCATCAAAAGATGAAGATTCAATAAATATTCTTTTGGAAAAAAGGTTGGGTAATATTTATCTTTGTAAGAATGGAAAAGCATTTAATATTCTTGGAAAGGTAACAAAAACAGATTTCCAATTAAATCAAGAGGGTTTAATTTATTCCGGTATTCGTAAATTATCTAGCTCTTATCCTGGAGAATTTGATTTAACATCTAAATGTGAATCTCAAGTTTATATTATTCCTGATTTAGAAACTAGTTGTGATATAGGTCCTGCAGTCATATCTGCTAAAACTGAGGAATCAATTTATTCGATATTGGAAAAAGAATTAAAAAATATGACTCCTTGCAAAAATGGAAATATTTTTAACATTCGTGAGAAGGCAATTCCAACAAATTTTAGAACAAATAAAGAAGGTTTGGTTTATGCTAGAATGTGGAGATTCTTTTCTAAATATCACAGATAGTTTAAATTTTTCTTATATAGGAAAACAAAATAATTTATAAATTATTAAAATTGGTAGAAGTAAATAAAAATGGTAAAAGTTCATAGACATGCGAAATTATTAAAACATTATGATAGAATACAAGGTATATTAAAAGGAGAATTTAAACCTCCGGTATTAACAGATGTGGACCCAGTAAATGGTCCTTGTAATTTAGATTGTAAATGGTGTTGTCAAAGATATTCTAGGGAAGGAAATAGAGAACGAATTCTTATGTCTGAACAAATGTTGTCTGACTTGGGACCTTTTTCAAAAAAATGGGGGGTTAAAGCTTGGAGAATCGCAGGAGATACAGAACCTTTACTTAATCCAAATATAGATATTTTATTTCAAAGTGGATATGATAATGGTATAGATATGGGTTTAATTACAAATGGTGTACTATTAGACAAACCAAAAAATCTTGGATTGTTAAATTTTTTAGGAATTAGTTTAGATGCAACAGATAGAGAGGTTTGGGCAAAAGCAAAAAATTCAAAACCTGAATTATTTGATAGAATTATTTCTAATATTAAGAAAGTAAGAGAAGAAAATCCTGATTTAGATATTTCTATTAAATTTGTTGATTGGAATAATAATTTTAATCATGATGATGCAAAAAAGTTTGCAGAAGATTTAGGTTGTAATTGTATAATTAGAGATTTAATTAAAAGGCCTGATTTTGATCGTTGCTTAGCTACGCCTTTAGGAGGGGTGTTTAAAGCAGATGGAAGTTTTGATTTATGTTGTGATGCTCGTGGAAAATATGTTCTTGCTAATAATTGGGATGAATTATTAGAAATTTGGGGAACTGAAAAACATAAAGAACTTATAAATACAATAATTCCTAAAAAATGTGGTGGATGTGCCAAGTTGGACTTAAATTTTATTCTGCAAAATATTGTTCAAGAAGGGCCAGATACTGGTAAATCTCAAATTAATTTTATATGAGTAAGCTCATTTAGCCATTCAGTTTATTTTTAAAGTTATTGTAAAAATGCAAAATGTTTTTAAATAAATCCTTTTTAAGGTAGAATATGGAAGTTACTAAAGAACTTATTGAAAATATAGCAAAAGTGGCAAGATTAAACCTATCTGAAGAAGAAAAGAAAAATCTAGAATTAGATATGAAAGAAGTTCTAGAGGCTTTTGAAAAAATTCAAGAAGTTGATACTGAAAATGTTGAAATGTCAATACAACCAGTAAAAATAAAAAATTCTTTAAGAAATGATCATCCTCATGAATGCTTAACTCAAGAAGAAGCATTATCTCAAACAAAAAATAAGCAAGATGGTTATTTTAAAGGTCCGAGGTCAGTATAATGGAAGACGTTAATAAAATAAATCAAGAATTTAAGTGTATTCCAGTTTTTGAAGAAAAACAAGAAACTACTGAAGGAAAACTATCAGGGTATTCAATATCTATAAAAGATTGTATTTGCGTAAAAGGCATGGAAACTTGTGCTTCATCAGCAATATTAAAAGGTTATAAACCATTATTTAATGCAACTGCTGTTGAAAAAGTATTAGAACAAGGTGGTAAAATTATTGGAAAAACAGTTCAAGATGAATTTGGTTTTGGAAGTTTTTCTTTAAATGTTGGTAAAGGTTATGATATTCCATTAAACCCAAATGATAAAGAACGTGTATGTGGAGGTTCTTCTGGAGGATCAGCATGTTTAACAAAAGTAGCTTCATTTAAACATATTTCTTTAGCAGAATCAACTGGGGGAAGTATTGTTTGTCCAGCTGCTTATTGTGGAGTTGTTGGATTATGCCCAACTTATGGTAGAGTCTCAAGATATGGATTATTAGATTATGGAAATAGTTTAGATAAAATTGGTCCAATGGCTAAAACTGTTAAAGAATGTGCATTGGCTTTAGAAATCATATCTGGTTTTGATGAAAAGGATTCAACTTCCTTAGATGTTCCTGTTGAAAATTATTCAGAATTAATGAATGAAGATATTTCTGGATTAAAAATTGGTTTAATTAAAGAATCTATTAATGATATTCAAGATGAAGTTAAATTAGCTTTTGAAAAAACAGTTGAAAAACTAAAAGAAAAAGGAGCTATAGTTGAGGAAGTTTCTTTACCTTTAAATTTTAAATATGGAATTTCTACTTATTATATAATTGCATTATCTGAATCTTCTACAAACTTATCAAAGTATTGTGGAATGAGATATGGTGCAGAAGCAGAATTAAAAGAAAGTTTTAATGAATACTTTTCAAAAATAAGAAGTGAAAAATTCGGAGATGAAGCAAAAAGAAGAATTATGTTAGGAACTTTTGCAAGAATGTCTGGATATAGAGATGCTTATTATATCAAAGCAACAAAGGTAAGAACTTTATTAATTAACGAATATAAAGAATTATTCAAAGAATATGATGTTTTAATAAGTCCTACTATGCCTAATGTAGCTCCAAAAATTAAAGATGCTACAAAATTAACTCCTTTAGAAAATTATATGATGGATGTTTTAACAGTAGGTCCAAACTTAGCTGGACTACCTCACATATCAGTTCCAATTTTAGAAGATGGTAAAATGCCTGTTGGATTTATGATAATTGGAGACCATTTACAAGAAGGAAAGATTCTTCAAGTTGCTAAAGAGGTGGAAGAATGAATTTCGATAGTGATGTAGTTATTGGATTAGAAATTCATATTCAATTAGATACTAAAACAAAATTATTCTGTTCATGTCCAACAAAAGGTAGTGAAGAACCTAACACTAGAACTTGTGAAGTTTGTTTGGGTATGCCTGGTTCAAAACCAGTTATGAACAAAGAAGTTTTAGAATATGCAATGAGATTATGTTTAGCTTGTGGTTGTGATGTTGCTCCAGAATTAATATTCTCAAGAAAATCATATTTTTATCCAGATAATGCTAAGAACTATCAAATAACTCAATATGAACTTCCATTAGGAAGTAAAGGAGTTGTAAGATTATCAAATGGTAAAGAAATTAGATTAATAAGAATACATGTTGAAGAAGACCCTGCTTCCTTAACTCATCCTTCAGGTATGCAAAATTCAAAATTTGTTTTAGCAGATTATAATAGAAGTGGAAACCCACTTTGTGAATTAGTAACAGAACCAGATATGACTTCTGCAGAAGAAGCTAGAGATTTCATGAAACAATTAATTTCAATATTAAGATATTTGAAAATATTTGATATTAGTAACGGTATTGTAAAAGCTGATGTTAATGTTTCAGTAAAAGAAACTGGCTATATCAGAAGTGAAATTAAAAACGTAACTGGATTTAAAGAAATTGAAAATGCTATTAAATATGAAGTTGAAAGACAAAAAAGTAATCCCTCAGAAGTTTGTATGGAAACAAGAGGTTGGGATTCTGATAATGGAATTACTTTTTCATTAAGGAAGAAAGAATCTGAAGAAGAATATGGTTATATTATAGATCCAGATTTAGTACCAATTGAGATTGAAGAATCTTATGTTAAAATGGTGAAAGATGAATTACCAGAATTAGCACATGAAAAATCTTTAAGATTTATTGATGAGCATGGTATTAAAGAAGAAGATGCAAAAATAATAGCTCAAGGAAAAGAACTAGCAGAATTATTTGATAGAGCTGTAAAAGATGGAATTCCTCCAAAATTAGCAGTTAGTTGGGTAAGGCATGAATTAAATAGAGTTCTTAATTATAATAAAAAAACTTTAGAAGAAATTGAATGGGATGAAGAACAGATGTTAACTTTATTGAGATTAATTGAAGATAAAAGTATAACTGAAAGAGTAGCTCAGAAAATTTTAGAAAAGTTAATTGAAAAACCTTTTGATGTAAAAGAATATGTTGAAAAAGAAGGTTTATCATCAGTTTCTGATGGAAATGAATTGGAAGCAATTTGTAAAGAGGCTATAGAGGAAGGAGCTCAAGCCGTTAAAGATTATAAATCTGGAAATGAAAAAGCAATAAATTCAGTAGTAGGTCTAGTTATGAGAAAAACTAGAGGTACTGCTCGTCCAGATGTTGTCCTAAGTAAGATTAAAGAATTAGTTGATTAAAATGGTATATGATGAAATAAACCATTTAACTATAGATCCTAATTTAGAAATAGAAAGAATTATCGTTGGAAGTTTCATGAATGAAACAAGAAGAACAGTTTATCCAATAAATGAAGGAAGTGCTTCTACAGGAACAATTGGTTTTTTAGATTATTCAATTGAAAGTAAAACATCAGATTTAAGAATTATTTTAATGGGTATAGAACCAAATTTTAAAAATGAGGGTTACGAATATAAACTATTAGAAACAGTTGAAGAAAAAGCTAAGCAATTAAAGAAAAAAAGAATTTTTTACATTCCTAAAGGTAATGATATTTCTTGTTTCCTTGATAGAGGTTTCAAATTAAAAGAAAATTTCTTAGAAAAGAAATTGAGTTAAAGTTGATTTTTCATTTCTTTGTAAATTTTGTTAATTAACTCAATTGTTTCAGAATTTGATAAACCTTTTAGAGATAAACTAACTCCTTTATTTTGGAGACTATCAATTGCTTTATTATAAATATCAGTGTAGTTGTGAATTATCATTCCAGATATCATTTCATTTTTCAAAGCTTTAGTTAATTCTGGGCAGTTGTAATGTTCTTCAACATATTCTAAATTTTCTTTACCAATACTTCTATATAATGGAACATCTAATTTAATACAAACATCTAAAAATTCTCTTAGTGCATTTTGGTATATTTTTTTCTCAGAATGAGTTATAGATTTGGAATTATTAACATCATCCCAATTTATGTCTTTAATTACAGCTCCTGATTGATTAGAATTTCTACTTGAATTTGAATTATCTTCTTCAGCTTCTTTTTCATTAAATTCTGATTTCTTCATTTCTTGATTAGATACATTAGAACTTCCAAACGCTGTTGAAGAAGCATATTTATCATTTGAGTCAGAAGATTTCGTACCGCCATATTTTTCAGGATTGTAATTTTCACCATCCATCTTCTCACTAACTATCCATTTCTGAGGACATTGAGCTTTAGTTCTCATCAAAATCATTTGATGTTTTGCTAAAATAGCTCTATGCTGGACTTTTTGCATATTTTTAACAATAGCAGTGCCTTTTGCTGTAAGTTCACAACCCGTTAAAGTAGTTTGATTAAACACATTTTTTGTTTGTATTCCGGGCATTATGTGTCCAGGAGTGTTAATTGTTAATAAGTCTTCAAACATTTGTGGGTCTACTTCCTCAACAAAAGCACAAAACAACATTGTACTTTCTCTACAATTATTATTTCCATCTAGAAATACTTGAAACATAGATTGTCCTTTGTCTTCAGATTGATATTTTACTTCTTTATTTAGTGTGATTTTTATAACTTCATCTAGTGATTGGTCAAAAGCATTTTTAAGTAATCCTAATCTTTTAACACCAGATGCTGATTTAATATTCAATTCTTGGGCTTTGTTCTTTCCTCTTGATATTAAACCAACTTTATAACTTCTCCAAGCTTCTTGCTTGTTTTTCTCTCCGCTTATTCCATCTAATTCAAATTTAAGATATGTTTGAAGATCATGAGCTTCATTCATCTCAACTTCTTCTTTAATTGTATCTTGAGACTCGTTAGTTGTTAGGACAACTTGGGGTTTAGGATTAATATTATTTTGTTTAATTTGATTATCGCAGGCTGTATTGAACATAACAACAGCAGCAATCAAAGCAGTCTTTGCAAAATTTTTAATTATTTTTACTAATTTTTTACTTTCCCTTAAATTACTTAAATCAATCTCTTCCCCTTCTCTTTGAATGTTCTTTAGATTTTCGTCTTCTTTTTTAATTACTTCAATATATGTCTTCTTAAAGAAAGATTTTTTAATTTCTTCTTGTTGTTTATCAATTTTTAAATAAATTTTATTTTCTATTAAATGGGCATAAGATATCAATTCTCTACTCAAATTAATTCTTTTAATAATGTAAGATAAGTCTTTATTGAAATTTAGTTTGAATGTTGAAATGTAATCAATTAATTTAATATCTTTACCTTCTCTAGCTAAATATTCGCTTAAATTAACCAAATCTTGATCGATTTTAGATTCTATTCTTGATACATCTTCTAATTCTGATTCTGTTTTTCTCATCAAATCTTCAATTTGAAATGTTGATAAAGAATTATCTTTATTATCTAAACTAAAATTATTATCTCTTATATGCTTAAGATTAGAATAAACTTTAGTTAATATATCTCTTATTTTTTCAGATATTATTTTTAAATTATTTTCTGATTTTTTAATGAATTCATCCACACTTTGTTTAATATCTTGAACTCTATTTTTATCAGATATTTTTGAAATTTGATGAGTTAATAAATTTACAAAATTTTCCAGTTTTCTTTTTGGCTTAAACAATTGAGAAACTAACAAAGTTTCCTCATGTTTTATAATATTCTTTAAAGTTTCAAATACTGATTCAATTATATTGTCTCTAGTTTGAACAAGTTCTTGAGAGTTACTAAAAGTTGAATTTTTTAATCTATCATCAATTTCTTGAAATACTGATGATAATTTATTAGTTTTTTCAATTAAATTATTTATTAAATACCTTAATTTTGGGCTAGAAATTTCTTCAGTTGCATGAGTTTTTAATTGATTAACTTCTTCCATGGTTTAATCTTGAAATTTAGATATATAAATCTTATCAATTAAACATAATTGAATTTAATATCTTTTCCCTCCATTGATAATTGTTGAATCACATTGTTTTCATCAGGAGCATATATTCCTGGATTATTCTTAATGTCATCTCTATTTTCTTTAAATATCCTAATTACGTCTTTTAGTTTTATTTTATTCTTTTCAATCTTTTTGATTGCTTTTTCTTGAGTGCTTTTATCATTAATTAAGTTCTTATCTTCAGTGTGAGGAAATAATATTGCATCAAGAGTATTCATCTTTGTTTCTTTTTCATGAGGTAAGATCTTTATAGAAGGTAAACCATATTCTGAAGCAACAATAATTATTGGTTTTGGAACATTTGGGTCCAATAATTCATATAATTTTCTGCTAAATTCTGTAGAGTGACAGGCGTCAAAAATAATTATATCTCTGTCTGAATTTTCTTTTAGTTTTCTATTTTCCCAACGCTTATTAAATGCTTTTGCAAGTTGGGTTATCTTAACTCGTATTTTTCCAAAACCAACTCCTAAAAGTTCTCCACCTATTGTCATGTCGTTAGCATTTCCATGTGTATCAAAAACTATTGTTAATTTATTTGCTTTCTCAATAGCTTTAAAAAATTCATCATGTATTTTTTGATAAGACTCATCATTATTAATTGCTTTATTTCCTTCTCTTGAAGTTAAAAAGGTAATTGAATTAAGTTCTTCATATTTTTCAAGTTTGTCTTTATTTCTCCCAAAATCGAAGTCTTTCCCACCACTTCCTGATTTATCATTTCCTGATAAATATACTGTATCTCTTTTAAAGAAAATTTCAATGTTTGAATTTCTTTCAATTTCAGAGAATGTTCTTTTCAATTCTTTTTTAACATTTTTCTTATTAATCTCTTTATTTCTTATTGTTAAATTACGGGAAATAATGGCTCTTAATCTTAAGATGTCTTTTTCATCAACATTTTTTAATTCAATCCAATCCTTTTTAATTAGAATAGCACCATTTAATAATTTGTCTTTTGCTACTTCTTGGCTTAATTCAATTTCTTGTGGAAACTCTTTGAAGAATTTATTTGCTAATTTTATACAAAATTCATTTAATTCTTTATCTTTTTTAATAAATTCTTCAAAATCATTAGTGTTCTTAAAATTATATTCTTTATAGTTTTTTAAGATTTGATTTATGACTGAGTTATTTTTTTCAATTAAGTAATCAAATATTTTTTGGTTTGTTTTAATTCCTTCTTCTTCTAATTTAATCATTAAATCTAGAGTTTTATCAAATCTTTTACTATTTATTATGTCTAAATTAGTTTCTTTTTTTTGATACTTAATTAAATTATTTTCATTTAGAAAAAAATAATGTTTATCTAGATTCTTTATAATGTTATTATAGGTATCTTTATTATTTTTAAAGATTTCATAAATTATTTGATTTGAATTGAAATACTTATTAATTGCATTAACATTAGTTTCAAGATCATTATATTCTTCTGAATCTTCGCCATATCTTAATGCAAATAATATTAGACCACTTTCATTCATATCTTTTTGAATTTTGATAGTTGATTTTATATAGTTGAATCTATCTAGTAAACTGGGATTAAAAGGAATTTTCATTTCTGATAAATTTTTGTAAAGGTCCTTATCAACATCTTCAATTGTTTCAAACTTCTTTCCTTCTTTATCTAATTTAATTATGACCTGACCATCTTTACAGAAAAGTCCTTGATTAAAGACTTTATTTTGAACAATTTCTTCTAATTTTTCACTTGCTTCATTTTCTTGAACTTGTACTACTGCCGCCTTTTCGTTTTTTTGCTGAATTTGATATTGAGCTTCAGCAGACATTGCTGTCTCTCCTAAAAGTCCCCATGATGCCATTGATAATTTTAAAACATTAACGGGTTTACTTAAGAATTTAATTCCGATAGAGAATGGGTATAGTGCATATTTAAACATGCTTTCTGAAGTTATAATTTTCATATCTATGAAATCTGTTACTTTCTTACTAATACTTTTATCAGAATTAATTTCATCAAGTGATTTGTCCATTTCCTTAATATATTTTTCAACACGTTCATCTTGTAATATATCTATTTTTTGAATATACTGATAATATTGCTTACCAAAGAAAGAATTCATAACCTTTTCATTTTGAATTTTTAATTTACTACTAATTTCTTCTTTAGCTAGGAAAATGTCATAAGTTATTTGTTTACTATATTTTACTCTTACTATTACTCCTTCTACTAATCTTCTTAGTTTTTCTTGTACTTGTGTTAATAGTAATGAAATAGTATTATTATTCATCTTTTCAATCAAATAATCAAAATTAGAAGAAATTTCAATTATTTTTTTATCAACAATTTCTTGTTTGTTTTCAAATCCTTTTAATTCTTGTTCAATTGATATTAGTGATTTAGTTTCATCTCTATCAGTTAAAGTTTCTCTTAAATACTTACTTAAACAAACTTTATGTATAAAATCTCTTAAATCATCAGATAGTTGGTCTGTTTTAGAAATAATGTTTTTAAAAAATTTATTTAGCATATCTATTGTTTTATCTGATAATACTTCTTTCTGGGATTCGATGATAAATGGTTGTATTTTTTTAACATAACCTCTAATCTTGACTTTAGGTTCACGGAGATCTTTTACTAAAGAGATATTTTCATTTACAAATATTTTATTTAATTTGAAAAGAATGTCTTCAACTAATTCATTTCTTCTTTTGAACAAATCATCACAATTATTTAGTTTAAATGTTTTCAATTTTTCATCTATTTCTGAAAAAATTTTACTTAATTCATCCATTGGATTTTTAATAGAATCTAATACAATACTTGCTTCTCTATCTTCTTTTATTATCTCTGCCAATTTTTGTGAATCAATTGATTTTTGTATGGATGCCATTTTATCTATATTTCTCACTAATTAGTGCCTCCGACATCATTTCTAAATTATTAAAACAATTTGATATGTAAACTGAAGATAAATCAGAATCTTTGGTATTGTAGTTAATGGAATAAATTTTATTTAACTTCTCGACTTCTCCTTTTTTGAAAGCTTCAATCAAATAAAAGAAAGATTCTTTTAATTTATTAAATAAAGTTATATTATATTTTTTATTTTTATTAGATAAGTTATCAAATAGTTCAGATAAGTTTTTTTGAAAACCCATTAAGTTAATATGGAAAGATATTTTGTAACTATCATCTATGTGCCCATTATTATTTAAAATTCTTAAGCATAAATTGTTGAACTTAGAAATGTTATTTTGAATAATTTCTTTATCTCCTGAACCTTTTTCAATTAAATCAAATAAATATTCAATATTCTTGAATATTTTAAAATAAATAGAATCTAATTTTTGAGATATTGGATCAATAATATTTTCAATAACACAATTTAGTTCATTTTCACTAATTATCTCAAAACCCATTAATTCATTATTTAATATTGATTCAATTAGCAACAATTGTTCTTTATCTTTAAACCTTATATTTACTTTATTAAAACCATTTCTATATATTGATATAAGAGATTTATGAGTTAGGAATTCATTATATTTAGTTAAGTTTAAGTCAATTTCTTTGTTTTGTTGAGAAATAACGCCTTCATTAGATAAAATTAGTTTATTACTTTCTTCATCTATTTGTATTGGGTCTCCTTTAGCTAAATGATTACTTTTAATCCATGAGGAAGGAAGACTTATCATTAAGGTTGTTTGACCTTGTTGGACCAATTTTCTAATCATATTTAGTTTAAAAGGAGTTTTTGTTTATATATCTTTCGGTAGTTTATATTGTTTAAACTAGTTTATAGAATTATAACCGAATGTTTAACTTATTGAGTGTATTGCCTCTATTAAAGCAAAGGAGGACAAAATGCTTAAAGAATTAATTGAAAAATTGTTTAAAGAACCAAAACGAAATAAAACAAGTGAAGAAATCTTAAGAAAAAGATTAGAATTATGTAAGGATGAATCAGATAGAAGAAAATTCTTGTTAAAATTAATTAGAAATATTAACAAATTAAGTCCTTCATTAAAAAGAGCTTTAGAATTAGAATGTTCTAAAGAAACTTATACTAATTTAGAGTATTTATTAGAAACAGATAAACCAATGTATATTCAAAATATTATTGGATATTGTTCCCCTCGTAAACAAGAAGGTTTTGTTCATTATTATGAAGATACTTCTACACAAGAGGAGGCTTTTAAACATATGAGAAAATTTCATGAAAAGTATGGTGACGAGGAGTTTATTGATTTAGGTTTAAAGGTTAAAAGTATGTATGATGGTGATAAGAGATATACTCCGCCATGGGTTTATCAAGATAATGGTTTAAGGGATAAAGTAGATTCTCAAATAATTGAGTATGGTGGGTTTGATTTATTTGATGACGAGTTTAAAGAATATTCTAAAGAGAATAAACAAAAAGTTGAGAGATCAATAGATTGTTTAAGAAAGTCCGGTCTTAAGCTAATAAGGTTAATTGGTGGAAAAGACCCACATAAGAAAAAAAGAGAAAGAATAAAGGATTTCTTAATTGAAAATGGTAGGGCTGCAGAATATGTAGATTTGGCTTTTAAAGATATCTTGGACCAATATATGTCTTGTAGGGGTGATAGTTTAAGTGACCAAAATTATATATTTGGAAGATTCATGGATGGTTTTAGAGATTTAAAGAAAATTTGTGAAGACAATGACATGGAAGACCAAATAGATTTTATGTTATATGCAACAACAATTGTTAAATACTGTGGTAAATCTAGGGAGCTTAATGATTATAGAGATAATTTAATTTGTGAAGGTCAAATTGAAAAGTTATCTGAAATATATAAAAGAAGGGAAAAATTAAGTTTAGGTTATCCTCATCAACTTTATTTCCAATCTTTCAATACTCATAAATTAGAGGATAATTTCTTTAAGGCTTATGAAGAAGGAAGTAAAGGTATTTCTGATATGACTAAATTCATTTATAATTCAGGAATTTATATGAATGATTCAACTAAGTTTAGAAAAGAATATTTTCCAATATTTGAGAAGTATTTATCTAAAGAAGAATTAAAAGAAGCTTGTTATAATACAAATCAAATTGGTTTGTTGAAGAATATGGATTAATTTTTTATTTTTTTTAATTATTGAAATTCATATTTTTATAATTTTCAGAAAAATATTTTAAAACTTCATCTGCAATTTCTTCAGGACTTCTTTTTGGATTCTCTGCCCAGATTCCTGATATGGCTCTGTCAAATTCATCTCCAAAACTACTTA
>JAHWHN010000086.1 GCA_019323235.1 Candidatus Woesearchaeota archaeon
ATATAAAATTTAATGAGGAATGTAATAGAATAGTAAGTAAATTTACTTTTGGTTTTGATAGTTTTTGGAAATCAAGAATGGATATTTGTAAAGAATATTTTGAAAGAAATCAAAACTTACTAGATAAGTATTTTCAAATAATATATGATGAGGTTCATAAAATAGGTCCTCTTGACGTTAAAGAGAATATAGAAGTTTGTGGATTGTTTGGATTAGGTGTTAATTCACGTTCAGGATATGATTATATTTTTTTAAAAGAAGGTCATATTAATTGCGATATTAACAAATTCTTACAATTAATTGTTCACGAATATGCAGGCCATAGTTATCATGAAGAAAATAGTAATATGGAAAAAGTATTTGGGAAGTTTTCTTATATTGCTGATGAAGGTTTAGCTAAAGTAGTAAGTGATAAAATAGTTAGTTTAATTCCTGGTATTGAGACAATAAGATGTCATAATCATGATGAACCAATTGAGATATCATACCAAGTATATGAAAATAATTGGCAGAAATTAGATAAAGGACAATCTTTTGAAGAGTGGCATAAAGATTGCTTATTAGAGATAAAAGAGATTTATGATTCTAAAGAAATAGATTACTTCATTTATAGGGGTAAGTGATTTCTAAACTCAATAATCTTTATATAGAAAGTAAATCTAAACCTAAAAATGGGGTTTAAAGATTTAATTCAACTATTAAAAGCAAAAGAATATTATAAAAACTTATTAGTATATTTGCCTTTATTATTTGTAGAGGAATTCTTTAACTTATCTGCATTTCTAAATGTAACAAAAGGTTTCATAGCTTTATGTTTAATATCTTCATCTTACTACATAATAAATGATGTATTGGATAAGAATAAAGACTCACACCATCCTGAAAAAAAAACTAGACCTATAGCTAGTGGAAAAATAAGTGTTTTCTCTGCATTAATTATATCTTTACTTTTATTAATTACTTCATTATTAATGGCATATTCTTTAGACATAATCTTTACAATAATATTAGTTTCATTACACATATTTACACTATTATATTCTTCAATTTTCAAGAAAATATTCTTATTAGACATTTTCTTTATTTCATTTAATTTCTTACTAAGACCATTATCTGGAGTTTTTATAATTTTCAAAAATGAATATGTAAGAATCTCTCCCTGGTTAATTTTAGTCTCATTCTTTTTAGCATTTTATTTATCTTCATCAAAAAAAAGGGCAAACAAATTATTCTTAAAAGATACAAAATACAATCCTAGTTTAAAAAACTACACTAAAAAGTCAACTTTCATAATCTCTCAAATATCAACAACATTAATTATCTTAACATATTCTTTATTTACATTCTTTTCGGATCATCCAAACTTATTTGTAACAATCCCTTTAGTAATGTATACAATAATCTATTATAATTCTAAAGTAGAATCTGGAAGTAAAATTGGAAGAGATTTAACTCAAGCATTTAAAGACAAAGTTCTAATCACTTCTTCAATTTTGTGGGTATTTTTAACATTTACAGTTATTTACTTTTTCTAACTTTAATTAGGTCCCCAATTGTTAAACCAGAAGTTTTTTTTGCCATAGGTATTTCAGAAACTTCTTTTTCATATTCAATTAACTTAATTTTTAAGAATTTTTGAATTTTTCTGGCTAATCTTAAAGAAGGTTCAAATTTCTTACTTTCAATATGTAATATAACTGATTCTTTTTCATTAACCTTTTTAGCGAATTCTTCATGTGTCAATCCCAATTGTTCTCTTTTATTCTTAATTAAAATGTTATAATTAGGAACTAATGATTCAACACCTTCCTCACTTTTATTAAACACTTTTTTAGAAGGAAAATTATTCTCAGCAATCTTATTCCCAAATCTTGCGCAATTATTACAAACATTTAGTAAAACCCCTTCAACTCTTGCCTTTTGACTGGCAACTTTCCCACACATTTCACATTCCATTTTAATCCCTCAATTTATATTCTATTTATCTTTAATTACTTTTATAAAAACATTTCTACTTCTTGGACCATCAAATTCATAAAAAAATATCCCTTGCCAAGTGCCAAGCATTAATTTATCATTATCTATTATTATAGTCTCAGAACTTCCAACTAACATTGTCTTAATGTGAGAATCAGAATTTCCTTCAGAATGCTTAAAATAATCTTCATTCTTTATCAATTCATCAAACTTTCTAATTATGTCTAATTTAACATCCCCATCATAATTCTCATTAATAAAAATCCCTCCAGTTGTGTGGGGACAAAAAACAACACATAATCCACTCTCAATTTTACTAGACTTAACAAAATCAATTACTTCAGAAGTTATATCAATAATCTCATTACGTTTACTAGATTTAATAGGAATTTTAAACATACTTGCTTAATAATAAAATTGATTTAAATATTTTGTTACTTTTAAGAGTAATATTCTCTTGATAATGTATTCCAAATCAAATATATGAATAAATATAAATACTTCTTGATAAATTATAGAAAGCATGCTAAACAAAAACCTATTCATCTCAATATTGCTATTCTTTACATTATTTTTTATCACATTTCAAGCAGTGGTATTTCATGAAGGACTGCAAAACAAATTAATTACAAAATATTCTAGTGTTGAAAGAATTGATGATCATAAACAAATTCTTTCTTATATAGATGGAGGATCAGATTTAAACTTAAATATGACTTCTCAAGAAAAATCTCATCTGAA
>JAHWHN010000004.1 GCA_019323235.1 Candidatus Woesearchaeota archaeon
ATATCATGTTGTACAGCCATTTGAATATAGCCACAGATTGAGAGAAAATGAATTAGAACCTAATGGTCAACCAGAGACGGGATTTGCAGAGGGGCAAACAATTCATAGTTTTGCTAAAGGAACATGTTATGAATTAAAAATCAATTGTATATATGATGGACATCCGGGATTTGCCTGGGCATTTAGAAAAGATTCTTTTCCGGGATTTTACGATAAGATGATAGCCGGAGGGGCTGATGCCTTTATGGCTTATGCATTTTTTGGAAAACATTTTCAACCACATTTATATAAAAATGAGTTCTTAAAAAGTAAGGAGAAGTATATTGAAAAAGTTCACAAAATAATTAATGGAAAAATAGGATTCATACCAGGAATGATTTTGCATCTATGGCACGGGGAAAGAAAAAATAGACATCATGAATCTAGGCAACATATTTTAAAAAATTTAAATTATAATTCCGAAACTGATTTAAAATTAAATGAATATGGCTGTTGGGAAGTAAATAAAGAATTAGATGAAAAAATTTCTAATTATTTTGATTCAAGGAAGGAGGAATAATTAAAATATTAAACAAATAATTCATAGAAAAATTTTATTGAAATTTACCACCAGTCAAATTTATAATCTTCATATATTTTCTTAACAAAATTTAAGTCAATGTTTGGATCAATTTCAAAGACTTGCATTCCTAATTTTTTAGGATTTCCATTTGTTTTTTTGATTGATTTCAAAATCAGGTAAATGGGTCTATAACATTCTCTCTCACAATCATGTAATAATATTCTTGGAAAAATTTTTTTTTCAATACAAAATAGAACTGATTGTGCAGCACAAGCTACTCTGAATCGGCCATCAATCAGAATTAAATCAGGTTTATTTGCTAAATTAATTGATTCTGGATATATGGGCCATTTTTCATTTTTTGAATCATTTAATGGTTTACCCCAGTTCTCTAATTCACCTATGTCACAAAATTTAATATTTAATCTTTTATCGTCTAAATTGGTTTCAATAATCTTTTTAATCCACATTTTATCAGAGTCTACTGAATTAATTAATTTAATATTGTCATATTTTAAAGCTAGTAAAGTACTTCCGCCAGTTCCAAATTCAAAATATTCATTACATTTCTTAAGTTCAGAAATAAATAATTCTTTGTCTTCTTCACTCATTTTAACATTTAGTTCTTGTTTTTGAATTAATAGTTGATATCCTTTAGATATAATTTTATATTTGCCTTTATACTCATTGAGAAATCTATTAATTCCTTCTTTAGTAGGATATTTTCCAAATGCAGTCCATTCATAATCATCAAATAAAATATAACCGCCTTCTTTACATAATTCAAAACAACCTTTTCCATCATTGTAAACTCCTTCTGAGCGATGGTCTCCATCAATATAACAAAAATCAAATTTACCTTTATATTCATCTAAATCTTTAAATCCGTCCTTACTTATTTTTCTTATTAATTTGATTTTACCATCATTTAAATGTTCTTTAACATTGTGATTAAACCTTTCATATTGTCCTTCGAAATATTTCCATCTAGTTTCATTGCCTATTTTATCTTCTTTAGTTAGATTATCTACTAAATATTCGTCTTTTAAAGGGTCTATGCAAATTAATTTACCATTTTCAGCTAAATGTTCAACAATGATGTTAGATGTATATCCTTCAAAACAACCAATTTCTAAACACAAATTGAATATTTTAGATTTTAAAAAATCATTTAATTCTGGTCTTGTAAATGTTCTTGAATATTTTTTTCGCTCATTTTTTGAAAACTAAATTAATTGATTAAAATGTCTTTTATAAATATATTTAAAATAAATACATTAGATTTAATATTTAATAAAATTTAAATACTTCTTTTATAAAAATTAAACATGAAAGTTCTTATAACTGGTGGCAATACTGGAATTGGTAA
The DNA here is from genome assembly GCA_019323235.1 of Candidatus Woesearchaeota archaeon. Classification (GTDB taxonomy): domain Archaea; phylum Nanobdellota; class Nanobdellia; order Woesearchaeales; family JABIAG01; genus JAHWHN01. The sequence continues at coordinate 1,932 of JAHWHN010000004.1, forward strand.
AGCTACGGCTGAAGAATTTCTTAAAAGAGGTTATGAAGTTTATATTGTTTATCTTAACGGAAATCCATTGAAAAAATGTAAATGTATTCAAGCCGATGTTACAAAAGACATTGATAAAATAAAGAAATTTGCAGGAAAAGTAGATGTTCTTGTAAATAATGCAGCTTTCATGAAACATACTACTTTGAAAACATTAAATCTAGAACATTGGAGAAAAACTTTTGAGGTAAATTTATTTGCAGTATATGAGTTAATGAAAAATATCAAAGCAAAGAGCATTGTTAATATTGCATCAATTAGGGGAATTAAACCATCTCCTCATGATATGGATTATTCTGCTTCTAAAGCAGCTGTAATTAATTTAACACAAGTAATGGCACAAGAATTGGCACCG
>JAHWHN010000087.1 GCA_019323235.1 Candidatus Woesearchaeota archaeon
ATTGGGCAAATTAATATAACTATATCATGCTTTTATTAAGCTAGAATATTTTTCTTTATTTTTAATTATTGTTTCTGGGAAGGTTTCATCTATTTTGACATAATTTACTTTTTGATATCTTCCAAATAGGTCTTCTCCTTTTTCTATTCTATTTTTTATTTTTTCAAGAGTGTTGTATTCTTCAGTATCATATTCATTATGTGCGAAAGAAGATATCTTTTCTTGTATTTTCTCAGGGCTAGCTAAATATGAAAAATGCCAACCACCATTTTCTATATATTTTAATTCTTGATCCCTTCTCATTACTCGTAATTGCTTAAGGCTACATCCACATTTATACTTTAAAGTTTTAAACTTGCATGCAACAGTTCCCATCCAACAATTATTTAAAAAACCATTTAAATAGTAATAATAAAATCTTTGCTTGAATAAAACTACTTTATTTGTTTTTAAAAGTTCTAATGCTTCAGGAATTTTTTTATAATTTGGTATTTCATCAGCATCCGAGAACAATATTATATCATTATTATTACATTTATTTAATCCCTTCCTTATTTGATTTTTTTGATAGCCTTCTAATTCCCATCTATCATTATTTTTTATTTTAGGAGTGTCTTTTATAATTACATGAATTATTTTATCTTGCCATTTTTTGAACTTTTGTTTGTTTTTTAGAAAGTAAAGTTCTTTATCTTTTCCAGAATGTGTTTTTGTTGCTTCTCCGATTACAAAATAATCAACATGATCGTATAATTCTTGAAATCTTAATTTTAATAATTCTAATTCATTAAAAAATAAGAAGCAATCATATATTTTTGGTTTTTCTAGTTTATTTTTATGTTTAAGGTCCCATAATATACCACATAATATATTCCTGAAGTTCATATATTTGTTTAATTTGTTAGCTATATAAATTTTATTCTAAATCTTTATATATTATGGTGAGATGTTTTTATTTATGTATTTAATGTATAGACTTACAAGATTTTTATATCCAAGAAAAAAAAGAGTTGTTAAGAGAATTGCTATGCATGTTAATGATCTTAATGTTAGAGGGGTTGCTACTTCTGTTTTCAAATATGCTAGTTTTTTAGTAAAAAAGTATGATGTTGTTATAATTTATGATAAAAATAGTAAATTTAATGATGAATTAGGTATTAATAAGTTTTATAATGAATTTGAAGTATTTGGATATTCTGAATGGTCTGAGGTTGACAGATTTTTAGTTAGAAAAAGAATTGATTTGTTGTACATGCAGAAACACGGTAATTATGATGGTAAAATTTCTAAAAAAGTTCCCACTGTTGTTCATTCTGTCTTTCAGGCTTATGAACCACATGGAAATGTTTATGCTTACATTTCAGAATGGTTGGCTAATAAGTTTTCTTCTAAATTTGTTCCTTATATTGTAGATTTGGTTAAGCCTAATGAAAATTTAAGAAGAAAATTAGGGATTCCTAAGAATGCTTTAGTTTTTGGTAGACATGGTGCTTTTACTCAATTTAATTTAGATTTTGTTCAAAAGGCCGTTTATGATATTGCTAAAAAAAATAAAAATATTTATTTTTTGTTTATGAATACTAAACCTTTCTGTAAACCTTTGAAGAATATTATTCATATTGATAAATCCATTGATGAACAGTTTAAGTCTAATTTTATTAATACTTGTGATGCTATGATACATGCTAGAGAGATGGGTGAAAGTTTTGGTTTAGCTGTTGCTGAGTTTTTGTTTTTAGACAAACCAGTTATTTCTTTTTATGGAGGATATGATAAAAATCATATTTTTATGCTAAAGAATGAAGGTATGTGGTATAAGGATTATGATTCTTTTAAAGATAGAATCTTGAATTTTAAAAGGTTAAAATCTGGTTCTTATAAAGAGTTGGTTAAAGAATTTAGTCCTGAGAAGGTTATTGATAAATTTATTCGTGTATTTACATAAACTTTTTATTTGTCTATGATATTTTATTATTATGATAATTACAAATACAGAAAAAATTGGAAAAGATTACGAAATCTTAGGAATAGTTAAAGGTAGTATGGTTCAATCAAAACACATTGGTAGAGATATCATGGCTGGTTTCAAAACAATCATTGGTGGAGAAATTAAAGGCTATACTGAAATGTTAAATGAAGCTAGAGATAAAGCTACTGAAAGAATGATTGATGAAGCTAAAAGATTAAAAGCTGATGCAATTGTTAAAGTTCAATTCACTACTTCAAGTGTTATGACTGGAATGTCTGAAATTCTAGCTTATGGAACTGCTGTTAAGTTTAAGAAATGATTTTTAATAATAACCTAAAAATAATAATAGACTTAATTATCCTTAAACAATTATATAATGAAGATTGTTTCAAAATAATTTACGAAGGTCTTGATTCTGAAGAGATTAATAATTTTGATATTATCTCTAAAATTCTTAATACAGAAATTATCTCCAAGGTTATTAAAAATGTTGATAAAAAAATTCCTTATAATAATTCTTTTTCTGTTGGTATGGAAATAAGACATTTAAGAGATCAGAAATACCTTTTTAATGAAATTTCTAAAAGAAATTATATTAATGAAAAAATTATCAAAGAATTTCTTATTGAAAATGTTAAGAATATAAAGCACCATGGTTTTCTTTTCTCGGACCATAAATTTTATATGAATCATCCTGATTTTAATAAGTATAATAATGACTTTCTTCTAGGTATTATTGAACCTAATGAGTTTATAATAGAAAATTTTGAAGAATTATATACTCATGACGAAGGATATGCATTTAGTCTGTTTTTTTTACTTGATATGATTATTAAGAAATATGGAGATAAAGATTTAGGTTTCTTCAAAGAAATTTATAATATTGGTGAAAAAATATTTAAAACTGAAGTAACTGATGATGATATTAAAAAAGCTATAAAAGAAACAGAAGAAGCTAAGAAAAAAGCTGAAGGGATGATATGATGAAAATATTATTTGTCTGTAATATAGGTCAAAATAGAAGTAGAACAGCAGAAGATTTGTTTAAAGATAAATTTGAAACTAAATCTGCTGGAATTTATTCTGATGCTAATCCATTGACTCAAGAAAAGTTAGAATGGGCTGATTTAATTGTTGTAATGGAACATGATCAAGAAATGTTTATAGAAGAACATTTCCCTAAGATATATGACAAAAAACAAATTGTATGTTGGGAGATAATTAATTTCTATCCTTATGGTGATGAGAGATTAAAAGAAATTCTAAAAGAAAAAATGGAAGATATGAATTCTTAATCAATACAAACTTTTTCCATGAGCAGGTTCAGGATTTAATATCAACTCTAAGAAACCTTTCTTTTTTTCTTTCAGCTCTTTTGGTTTTCTACCATCATAGTTATCTTTCTTTGAAGATACTAAATATAATGCGTATGTATACATTACATCAGCAGATGTTCTAATACAATCAGATAACATATCAGTTTCAGGTTTAGGAGCTAAAAATTTAATTAAACTAAATCCAACTGTTGTAGTTAAAAACACTGTTCTAAAATATCTTTGAAGATTTGGAGTATAACCATTTGCTTCATAACTCATTTCCTCAGTTTCGGTAGATCTTAATTTGTATAAAGGGGCTACTAAAAGTAATGTTGTCCCAAGCATTAATTCCGTTGCTCTATTGGACATAAAATAATCAGAAATATACATAACTCCGGAAGCTCGTAAAGAATACTCAACTACTTTTTGCTTTCCGATACCAGTTAAATCAGTTATTTTATTAGATAAATCTGAACTTTTTTCTATTAAATAACTATCTACTTTTTTAAAAAAACTTTCTTCACTCATATTAATAAAGAATCTATAACTTTTTATAAAGATATCTCGATTTGCTTTTTGACTTCCTCTAATATCTCTTTCTTACTTTTGTTCCCATCTATTATTATGTCTGCTCTTTTTCTTTGAATTTCTTCATATTCTTTAGAGATTGGTATTATTTGATTAATTATATTGTCTATTTTTTCAGAAGAACCTCTTCTTTCAATTCTTCTAGAGATTATATTCTCATCAGAAACATCAACCCATATTTTTTTATCAAATGAATCAGATAATTTTTTGTTTTCAAATAATAGGAATCCTTCCACTATGATTATTTTGTGAGGTTTTATCTTTTTATCAAATACTTCTGATTTTCTTTTACTAGGAATATAAGCTTCTTCACCTTTTTTTAATTTTTTAATGACTTCTATTAGTTTATCATTCATTAAAGCTTCTGGTCTTTCTTCACAATCAAATTTTTTCTTGAAGAAAAGGTCTTGGTTTATTGAAATTACATCTGAAAATAATGTTTCAATGTCTTTTGTAACAGTGGTTTTACCAGAACAACTTCTTCCACTGACACCAATAAAATAAGGCTTCATTTTGTTAATAAATTATAATTAACTATTTAAATTTATATAAATTACCAATATGATGAATTATATGTTTGTATGCTCACAAGGTATTAATAGAAGTTACTTAGCTTCTAAGATAGCTAAAGAAATTTCTCAAAAAAGAGATTTAGAAATTAACGTAAATAATTGTGGTATTGAATATGTTCTTGATTTTGTCAAGGAGGGTTCTGATTTTTTTAATTACGATAAATATTTTGTAATGGAAGAAGACATGGTTAGTGATCTTAAAAAAATTGGAATATTAGAAGAAAAAATTATTTGTTTGAATATAAAAGATGATTTTTTGAAAGATAATATCCTATTAAGAAAAATTTTAGAAGAAAAATTAACAAACTATTTTTAATTTTTACTCTTCCTAGGTTTTTTGAAACCATTCGGGAATTCTAATTTATATCTTGGATCATTAACCATCATACGATAAAAAGCACCAAAGTTTTCCATTAATTCTAAAACTCCAAGTTTTTGAAGTTCTTCATTATCTTTATATAATTCTAATAAATCATTATTATATTCTTTTTCAAGAAGTTTGTCTAAATCTACTTTATATTTGAAAGGGTTTTCATCTGAATGTAAATGTTTTGAATCAGAAACATACTCTTTGTTACCATAACCATCTTTAATTAAGAAAGGTCTTAATTTTTGTAATGCCCTATTTTGAATTTGCCTAACTCTTTCCCTTGTTTTATCATAAACTTCAGATATTTCTTCCAGTGTTTGAACTTCATAACCACGTAAACCAAATCTTCTGGCAAGAATATCTGCTTCCCTTTCATTCAAATTGTCTAGATATTTTGAGATTTTTTTTAATTCTTTAAACATTAATTCATCACAAGCATTTGGAGAACTAACATCTTCAATTAAATTAGACATTCTATCTCCACTTTCACCATCAATATGATCATCTAAAGAGTCTGTTTTTAATGGAATTACTCTCAATCTCCCAACAACATTCTTACTTAACCCTGAAATCTTTGCTACTTCTTCATCTGTAGGAGGTCTACCTAATTCTTGATCTAATTTTTTCACTGCATTTTTTACTTTAATAATCTTACGTAAAGAAGCAATTGGAATTCTAATGGTTTTGTTTTTTTCATACAATGCTCTTTTAATTGATTGTTTAATCCACCAAGCAGCATATGATGAAAATTTAGCTCCTTTTGTATGGTCATAATGAGTAGCACCTTTTATTAATCCAACATTACCCTCAGAAACTAGTTCATCTAAACTTAATCCCAAACCCTTATAATCGCCAGCCATTTTAATAACAAGTCTTAAGTTACTGGCCACTAAATCATTTCTCGCAGAAATATATTCTTCAGAACCTTCTTCAGAATTTTGAATAATTATAGATAATTTAACTTTTTCTTCTTCAGATGTTTCAGGGATTGAAAAAACATCCTTCAAATATCTAGAAATATCTTTATACTCATTTTCAAAATTCATTTAAAAAGAGAAGTATATACCCTTTAAAAAGATTATTTTAATCTAGCCTTAATCTCTTCTATTTTCTTGTTCATTAATTCTTCAGATTTAGCTTCAACTCTTATTCTAACTAAATCTTCAGTATGAGATTCACGTACATTATACCAAACATCACCTTGATCGATACTAATTCCATCAAGATATAATTTTTTACCTTTATCTTTTTTGAATAAATTCACTTTGCTTTTATCTGCAACTTTCAAGTTTATTTCATCAGATAAAGAATAAACTTTGTAATCTTTTAATAATGTTGATAGTTTTTTATTTTCATTAGATAAAATTTCTATTAGTTTTAGTGTTGCATAGATTCCAGAATCTGTATAAGCTAAATCTTTGAAATAAAAATGACAAGAATATTCAGCTCCAACAACTCCATTTTTCCTTATCATCTCATCTACAACTCGAGAATGACCCACTTTTGAAAAATAAGGCTTTACTTTTTTAGCTTTTGCAATATCTTGTATTACTTTTGAAAGTCTTAAATCATAGACTATACTTTCTTTATAGTTTACTAATTTATCTACAAATAAAGCCATAATATAATCAGCCGGAACTTCCTTTCCTAAATTATCTACAAAGACACTTCTATCAGCATCTCCATCATAACCAACTCCAAAGTCTGCTTTTTCTTTTTTGACTACATTGCATAATTTTTTCAAAACTCCAGGAATTATTGGATTTGGACCTCTTCCTGGAAAGTTATTATCAATCTTATAATTAATTAATTTAATGTCTGCAATTCTTTTTAATAAAGGAATGTCTAAAGCACCCATTCCATTTCCTGGGTCTACTACAATTTTTAATTTTTTACAAACTGATGTTGAAACAAGTAAATCATCATGATATAAATCATATATACTTACTTCTCTAACTGTTCCTTCTTTAACTGGACGTTTCGGACTTTTAATTACTAATTTTTCTAATTTGTTTAATCCATTTGCAGAATAAACTGGTTGAGCATTTTTCTTCACAAATTTAAAACCGTTTTCATCTTTTGGGCTATGTGATGCTGTAATCATAATTCCTGATTTGAATTTAAATTTTCTTACAGCGTAATAAAAAGCTGGACTTGAGCATAAACCCATATTATAAATTTCTAAACCTCTAGATTTTAATCCTTTAATTAAGCTTTTTAAGAACTTTTTAGAAGTTTTTCTATGATCGTGACCAACAATGATAGTTTTTGTTTTTACAATGTCTGGATAATATATCCCTAGCTTTTCAGCCAATACTTCATCTACCCCTTCTTTTATTGTTCCACGTATATCAAAATCTTTAAACCCATACATATTTTAATCTATATTTTATTAATATTTAAACCTTTACTTTTTATTAATTAAATGTTCATATAAACCAAGATTCATCTTAATTATTTCTTTTAATCTATTAAAATCAAAAAGATTTCCCCTAGTAATTATTTTTATTTTTTCATAATATGTGGCCATATTTTCGTCTTCAATTAATATATCATTTTGAAATACTGATTTAAAGTAACCATTTGGTAATTGTCTCATAGAGTGACCCGGCCTTGAAGTTGGACCATCAAGTCTTGCAAGAAGAGGATCTGTTAAAGCTAGTTTGTCAATAATTGTTACATTAGGTCCAGCATAATAACCTAAAAATCCAACATTCGTATGAATAACTGTTAATTTTCCTTTTTTATTTCTTAATTCTTTACCTTCATTAACCCAACCAAAAGTAATTTCATCTGACCTGTCATCATGAAATATTAATCCAGTCCCATAATAATAAAAACTTCTTTCATCAGCAATTCCATGATCACTAAATGGAACAGGTTTATAAAGTAATTTTGAAAAAATAGGACTTGTAGAACTAAATAAAAAACTAAGTATAAGAATTAATATAATTAAAATCGAGATAATACTTATTTTCCAACCTTTCTTTATTTTTAAATTGTTTAAGAAATAAAATAAAATAAATGTTGAAGCAATAAATTGAGCCAATAAAAATCTTCCATTCATGAAATCTCCGCCGGCTTTTAGAACAAAGAAAGTATATAATAAAATTCCATTAGAAATGAACATGAATTTTTTATCCTTGATGAAATAAGGTAAAATCACTCCTAAAATTATAATAACTAAAAAAGGATCAAACATTGTTGATTCTATCAAATAATAAAGACCTTGTTTAAATAATTCTATTTTTGGAGTCACAAGATTTAATTTAGCATAATATGTATTTGCAAGTGGAAACCCGTAATAAAATAATGAAAATAATTCCCAAATTATGAAAGGTAAGAAACCAAAAGACAAACTTTTGATTATATCTATTATTTCTTTCTTTGAGTATGTTTTATATGTAAAATAAAATAATGGCAATATTATAAAAACTAATAAATCTACTCTAGTTAATGCTAATAATGAAGATATTAATGTTAATTTAAGTAAATTCTTTGAAGTATATTTTGATTTTATGTACATTATTAGAAATATAACTAACAATAAGTAAATCAAAGGATTTTCTAAACCCGATGTTGAGAAATCAATAAAAGTCTTAGAACTCATTAAAAATATTATTAATAAAATCTTCCAAATGAAATCATATTGCCTAGCTAATAACAATACTGACATTAAAGTAATAAATATAGATACAAATATTGTTGTAAAGTATATTTCTTTCGTGAAAAAGTAAAAGAATGATATTAAAAACATCCAGAGAGGAGAAGTATATGATTGAACTCTTTCTATAACATTCCATCTTAAACCATAACCATTTACAAAATTATCTACTGTTCTAAAAGTAATGTAGGCATCATCACAAACCCACGCAGATTTTAATATGACTAAAAGTAATAATATTATTAAAAAAATAATTATAATACTTTTAACCTTTTTATTCATGATTTCTTAAATTATTTGTTTTTTTTAAATGTTTGTATGAATAAATTTTTAAATCTTCATTTATTATAACTTAAAATGGCAAGATTAATCAAAATAATTAATTATTTAGATAAATTACTTAATATTAAAAAAATAGAAGATTCTTCAAATAATGGTCTACAAATCGGAGAAGATAAAGATGTTAAAAGAATTGCCTTGGCAGTAGATGCAAATCTTAAGTCTTTTAAGAAAGCTAAAGATAATAATTGTGATTTGTTAATTACTCATCACGGAGTTTCTTGGAAGGATTCCTTAAAACGATTAACTGGATTGAATTTTAAAAGAATTAATTATTTAATGAAAAATGATTTGGCTTTAGCTGCGTATCATTTACCTTTAGATAAAGATGAGAAAGTTGGACATAATATTTCTATTGCTAAAATACTTAAGATTAAAAATCCAAAGCCAATTTCTGTAGGATATTGTGGTAGTTTGTCTAAGAAATTATCTACTAATGAAATTGCTAATGTTTTAAATAAAAGTTTGAATACTAAATGTACTATTTATGAATATGGAAAGAAATTAAATTCTAAAGTTTCAATAATCTCCGGAGGAGCTGCTAGATTTTTAGAACAATCATCTTATGTTTCAGATTGTTATATAACTGGTGAAGATAAATATGGAGCTGAAGAAATTGCTAGAGAGTTGAATATGAATTTCATTGTTGCAGGGCATTATGAAACTGAAGTATTAGGGATGGTGAATTTAATACCAATTTTAGAAAAAAAATTTAAAGTTAAATGTATATTTGTTGAATCAAAATGATAATAGATACTAAAGCCAAAAATTATGAATTGTGGAATAAAGGATTATTAGGCAATAAATTAAGAACATGGGATTCTTATGAAGATATAATTAAAAGTAATTATGAAGGGACTGTTACTGTTAGAAATAAAAACCCAAATAGTAAATTTTGTAAATATGATGTTTCTATTAAAGACATTCCAAATTTAATTAAGGAATGGTCAAAAGAAGGATGTGATGTTAAAGAAGTTACTTATAATGAATCAGCACCTGATGAATTTTTATTGATTCAGGGAGAGATTATGAAGAGTAATGAATTTTATTATTTTAGATATTCTACTGAAAAAACTAATATGAGAGATGCTTTGAAGAATGCTAAAGACATTGAAGGTTTAGAGGTAGAAATGTTATTAAAAAAATACATGGATTCTGCAAGTTATGATGATTTAATGATATTATTAGATACATACCCAGACCATGTTGTTGAATTTAGTGTTTATTCTATTGATTTGGGAGAAGTTCCAAATAGAAATACAATATTCTGGGAAGTAAGAAAATATTAAATAAGTAAAAAAAATTAATTCAACTTTCTTAGTGTTTCAAGAACTTCTGAAGCATGACCGTTAACATTTACATCTTCCCAAATTTTTCTAATTATTCCTTTTGGATCTACTAAAAATGTTGTTCTTGCTGTACCCATGTATTCTCTACCCATGAATCTTTTTAATTGCCATACACCATAATTCTCTTGTACTTGATGTTCTGGATCTGATAATAGTTCAATATCTAAACTTTCTTTTGCTATGAAATTTCTATGACTTTTACATGTATCTTTGCTAATTCCTAGAACTACACATTTTTCATTCAAAAAATCTTTAACTAGTGCTGTAAAGTCTAATGCTTCAGTAGTACATCCAGGAGTTGCATCTTTAGGATAGAAATATATTACTTTCCACTTTTTGTAATCTTTTAAACACTTTTTTTCTTCATCTTGGTTTTGTAAACAAAATTCTGGTGCTTTATTGCCTTCTTTTAATATCATTTTTAAACTCCTTTTTTAAAATGTCCTAGTGTAAAACCTTTACCTAGCTTCTTAAAATTTAATTCATCTCCATTAATAATTTTTGTGTATATGTCCAACCACTTCTTAACGTTTTTATCTAAATCAAAATAATATTGATTAATACCATTCTTATTTAATAATTTTATGTTTTCTAATAGTGCTATTTGCTTTGAATTTAATATTTTGTAATAATCATTTTCTTTAACTACCGGAAAAGTAAATTTTTCATCATATTTTAACTTGTCAGGTAGTTTATTCTTAGTAGTCATTACAACTAAATTACCATGTATTAATACTAAGAAGTTTTTGTTCTTGAAATTAATTAAATCATCTAAACCTAATTCCGGACTAATTATTGAAGTCCCGAAGAATTCTAAATCAATATCATTAAATGCATTCATTCCATAATTGTATATTTGGTTAATACCTAAATCAATGTAATTGTTTAATAAGACTCCATCTGGTTTTATGTTTTGAATTTTATTTTTGTAATTTTGAATTTCAACATCATTCATAATTGTAGGAAGTATTGCATATAATTTCTTTTTTGAATCTTGAATAATTCTTTTAGCTTCTAAAAAGTCCTTATTATCTATATTATAAAAAATTATTTTTACTTTTTCGAAATTTACTGCTTGTTTAACTCCCTCTATGTTGTCTACCTTTACATAAAATCCTAATTCTGATTTTTTAGTTTTGATTTCTGGAAGTTTTATTTTATTAACTAATCTTTGTTTTATTTTGATTTCTTTCTTTTTATTTTTAAAATCGTAGATTTCATGATTTATTTGAGGATAAGTTATGTTTTGTTCACTTATTTTTTCTTTATCATCTGAATAAAAACCTTCAGTATACTTTCTATAAAATACTGAATTTAATTTTTGTATATCTTTTTCAGTTATTTTTTCATTATCAAGAGCTTTTCTATATATTTGTGTAACATACTTTACATATTCCTTACTTCTTAGTCTTCCCTCAATTTTTATTGAGTCTACACCTATTTCTCTGATTTCATCGATTTTTTTAATTAGAGAAAGATCTTTCATACTCATTAGGTAATCATCATTATACTTTTTTCTGCAAGGTTGAGCACATATTCCTCGATTACCTGATCTTCTACCAATTACTGATGACATTAAACATAATCCAGATATGCAAAAACATAATGCACCTTGAACAAATATTTCTATAGGAAGCTTTGAATTTTTTTTAATATCAATAATTTCTTCTTTAGATAATTCCCTTGGTAATATGACACGGTCAAAATATTTTAGATTTTGTAAGTTTTGTATTCTTGCTTGAGTTGAAGCATGCACTTCTAATTCAGGGAAGTTTTCTTTTATTATCTTAGCGAAAGAAATTTCTTGAATTATTACTGCATCAGCATTTGCGAGATAAATATCTTTTACTGCGTTGAAAAAATCATTAATTTCATTATTTTTAATTAATGTATTAAGGGTTACGTAGACTTTAACTCCATTTTTATGTGCATAAGAAATTGCTTCTTTTAATTTAGGAATTGAAAAATTTCCAGCTTTTACCCTGGCATTAAATCTTTTTATTCCCAAATATACAGCATCTGCTCCATTTTCTACAGCAGTTTTTAAGTTTTCAAAATTTCCAGCTGGTAATAAAAGTTCAACCATTTTATAATGGTATAGAATTGGTTTTATAATCTTTTCTATGTTTATTTAAATTTTAGAAACTATTCTTTTAAATGTTTAAATAAAATTTAACCTTAGAAACTAAATAATTATATAAATTTCAATTAAATCAAAGTAATTTCCTTTAGTTTACATTTGAATATACTGTATAGTAAAAATCTTTTTATAAGATTTTCCATTCCCAACAAATATGAAACGAATAACCCTCATTTTGTGGTGTTTGGGTTTCTTTTTGACAGGATTCCTTACAAATTATGTATTTTTCTCAGATGTTAGCATAACATCCAATATAATCTATGAACCAGTAAATATTTCAAATTGTTCACCAGAAATAATTAATAATACTATAGTAATAAATAATACTGTTTTTGTTGAAAAAGAGTGTAATTGTAATGTAAATGATAATGAAGAGATTAATTTAGAAGAAGATGTTATTGAATATGCTGAAGAATTTGCGAAATTATATTTAGAAGAAGATTTAGAAGAGTTATACAAAATAATTCCTAAAAAAACTCAAGAAATTATGGAGGAGGTTAAATTCTTTGAACTTTACAAACCAGTTATTTATGGCATAAGAAGCGTTTATTTAGATACGGGAGAAGTATTAACTAGTTTGAATAAACAGCCCTATAAGACAATGTATGTTGATGATGTAGTTATTAAAGAAAATATTGCTTTTGTTAATTATTCTACAAGAGATTTAAAAGATAATGTTTCTAATACCATAAGACAATTTGTTTTAGAAGATGATGTCTGGAAGCCTCTAGATTTTAATATTATTGCAGAAGGTGGTTGTGTTACTAATAGTGATTGTATGAAGAATGATGATTTTTTAAGAGATACTTGTATTCATCAATGTCAAGATTTTAGATTTATGGCTTTATTAAAAGAAAATAGCTATGAATGTAAAGATAACTTTTGTCATTGTAAATGTTTTAATACCGATACTAAAATAGGCAGAAATATTAAAGCAGATGTAGAAAGTAAATATAGATAACTAAAAAAGAAAATGAAGCTAACCTAAAAAAGAGCTTCACACATTTTTAATTCGAATTCTTCGTGCTCAGAAAGTTTCTTTTTATTCCTTAACTCGTCACAGTCTATATGAATTTCTTCTCTTTTCGTCCTACGCCATTCACCATTTATGTTATCAAAGTCCATATCGTATTTAAGATCTTTGGTTTCAAACTTACTAAAAATCTCTTTTTTATTCCATGACATTTTAACCCCCCAGTGAGACAAGATTCTACTATCCCAATAATAATATGGGGAATTGAATATATATTTCTTCGGGATATATTGTATATACTACATATCTTTTTGTATATATTAGAGAATTTGTTTATAAAGAAAAAAGTTAGAATGAAAAAAATTTCATTCAATTAAAGGTAAGACCTTATTTTTTCAATACTTTCTGCAACATCTTTTCCAGATTTTGTCAGAATTAATAATTTTAATCTTCCTTGTTTGTCAAAGTTGATTAAACCAGAATCTTCCATTTCTTGTAATACTTTAACTACGTGAGAATATGTACAATCAATTTTTTTTGCTAAAGAAGATGCATATAATTCACCTTTTGCATTCATTAACTCTACTAACATCATTGCTGGTTTTTCTCTAAATAGAACATTGAAAATTTTTTTATTTTTCATTTTTTTGGATTCCCCCTTATATGTTTTCATACCACTCTTTTCCAAACTATACTTTAAGAAATATTTAACCATTTAAATAGGTTTTGGATATATTCTACAAAATATAGTCTGAAAACGTTATAACTAATTAGTGAAAATATGGTGTTTTAAAAAAAATTAAAAACAATAATTTTATAAACCTAAATTAAAATTATGAAATAGTTTGAGAAAACTTTTTAAAACAGATTAAGTTGGAGTTAATAAAATGGAAACTTTAGAAAATCAAAAATGCCCAATTTGTATGAAAGACACACTTACGCTATCAGAAGGAGAACAAGAAGTTCCCTACTTTGGTAAATTAGTAGTGTTTGGTATGGTGTGTAGTTCTTGTGGTTTTAAGAAATCAGATATTGAATCTTTTGATCCAAAGGATCCATGTAAATGTGTCATTGAAATTGATTCTGAAGAAGATATGAAAATTCGTGTTATTAAATCATCTGAGGCCGTAGTTAAGATTCCAAGAATCATTACTATGGAGCCAGGACCAGCTTCAAATGGTTATGTTACTAACATAGAAGGTCTATTAGTTAAGGCTAAAAATGTTATTGAAAATCAAAGAGATGCTGAAGAAGACAAAGATGTTAAGAAGAAATGTAAAAATATGTTGAAGAAACTTCAGAAGATAATGTGGGGACAAGAAAAAATTACAATAACTATTGAAGACCCAACAGGAAACTCAGCAATCATTTCTGATAAATGTAAAGTTTCTAAATTGAAAGTTTAATTTTAAAATGAATTCTATTCAAGAACATCATAATATGTTTAAAGAAGTTATTAGAAAGTATAATTTAGACTCTCCAGAGAAAGCAGAAGAGTTAGCTCACTATTTAGTTTCTAATAACGGAGTTTCTGTTGAGGAATTTTCTAAAATTTTTGCTATGAATGAAGAGGATGCAGAAATTTTATTATCTTTTATTTTGAAAGGCATTAGATTTAAAGAAGAACATATTGATGCTTAATAATCATCTTTTCTTAATTTTGATAACATTTCATCTACTTCTTTATAATCTTTTTCGGTTAATTCTTTTGGAGAAATTTTTGTATAATTCCCGAGTATTTGTCCATCATCTGTTGAAAAGATTTTATATGAAAAAAAAAATCCCCCTCTTTACATTCAAATGAAAATTTTGAAAAAGTTGTTTGAAAATCATAGTTAATATTATTTTGATCAAAAATAATTAATTTAACAATTTCTTCTTTATAATCAAGAGAGATTACCTGCCCAGAGAATCCCTCCACTAATTTACATTCTAATCCTTTTAGAACTGGTTCCTGAAATAATCTATTAAATTTATGTTTACCTGATTTACAAAAAAAATATTTAGAAATAGGAGTTTTTGTTTCTTGATGTAAATGAACTGTTTTCTCTTCAGGTTTTACTTCAATTAATCCTAAATCACATTCAGGACATTTATATTTAGTCATATTATCTCAGATTAATATTGTATTTATTATAAATTTCAGTAATTATGCTACTTAAGAATACTTCATAAGGACTTTTACCAGCAGGAAGTCTACTTGTTAAGTTATTATATATCTTTTCCCCTAATAAAGTGCCAACTTCTTCTACTTCCATGTGTTTTTCTAATGATAAAAACATAATACCTTCGTAAACAAAATTTATATGATAAAAATCAACTTTTTCATTTTTTAAATTTTGAATGTGTTCCATTGATTCTTCTTGAAATAAAATTGGTTCTTGATTTACTAATCTTTCTAATGCTCTCAATACTGAATTTGATTCATAATTTTGAAATCTCTTTTTAGGTCCTGCGCTATATACTTTGTTATATAATCTTTGATTTCTAGATTTATTAGCAATTACGTGGCACATTATGGCATAACCTACTTCTGATTCAGAAACCTGCCTAGATTTTAATTCAGATGCATTTAATTTGAATTCATTTTTTGCCATTTTAAATCATGTCAGCTCTTTTAGCTGCCTCCGATCTTTTTACATCTTCTTTTGTCAATACAATATGAGCGTAAAGATAATCTCCAGATAATTTCTCAATCATGTGAGCTAATCCAGAGTTTCTTTCAGTAATGTAATCATAATTACTTCCTCTTGTTGAAGCAATTTGGTCTAAGTCTCCAACAAAAACAGCTTTTGTTCCATCACCAATTCTTCCTATTGCTAGTTTTGCTTGTTCTCTAGTAATTAATTGAGCTTCATCAAGAATAACATAAGTGTTTCTCCAAGTGTTTCCAGCTTCAAAAGATAATGGTTCAAAACTTATGATATCATCATATTCTAATTGTTTTAGTTGTTTTAATACGTATTCCTTATATGATACTTTTGAGTTATAAAATGAAAAAATTTCTTGTAAATTTCCAACAGCTGATTCTACCCATGGTTTCATTTTAGCTTCTAAGCTTCCAGGAAGATATCCAACACCCTTATCTGCTTCAACTAAGGGTTTTACATATCTTATTGAATCATAAGTTCCATCTAAATATCCAAGTATTCCTGCCAGCAGAGCAAATAAAGTTTTACCAGAACCAGCATTACCGCTAACACTTTGAATATTTATATTTTTATCTCTTAATAAATTAAAATAAGGAATTTGTCTTCCACATGGCAGTATGTTTGGATTTAACATTAAATTTATTTTTGAGTCAGAATCAAATTTTTTCTTTTCACCAGATGTTAAATGATTAGAAAGTTTTGTTTTAATTTCATTATATGCTTTAACATCACCCTCATCCAAAGTTCTTATGGATCTCAACATTGCCTTTCTAGCTTCTCCACCAAACTTCTTTCTATTTATTCCTTTCAACATTGTTTCAAGTTCACCAGATGGAGAAAATTCTGATACTACTGAAATATTACCTTCATAAATATCAATTGTTCTTTGTGAAAGTTCAGAATTATGTTTATCTATTCTTTGTTTTAAGTTTACATAGTCATTGATAGGATTTATTCTATATCCTTTATCATCTCTCTTAACTACAAAGTATCCAATTAACTCTTCTGTTTCTTCATCTTTGAAACATAGAATTTGATTGTATTTTGGTTTTTTACCAAGTAGTTGTTCACTTTCTTCTTTTGTAATAAAAAATGATCTTTTTGACCCAATTTCTTGAGCTTTAAAATCTTTAACGTGATGTTCTGTAAATCCAGGATTTAATTGATTAGGATCTTTTACATTTTGATATTGAAACTCATCTGCAACAATTCCCAATTTTTTAGCCTTAACTCTCAAAGTAGAATCTGAACTTACAACAATAATTTCATCATATTTATTTCTATCTGTTACTCTAGATCTTACGTATTGTAAAATTCTATCATCATTATTTGCAAAAGGAATAGTTTGATCTAAAAATGATTTTTCATCTAGTTCTGGCATGAATATCTTTGCGCAATTTGGAAGCGTTAATTCACAATTATTATTCCCATAATTTTGAAAATCATATTTTAAATCATTACCATAAGTATCTAGTAATTCCTCTAAAGTATGCATTGCAATTCTTGCCAATATTGGAGAATAATCTGACCTTTTACTAGTTGTCTTTAAATTATCTAATTCCCTTATTACAATATCAGGAATCATTATGTCATTTGGCTTATTATCGAAATGAATTCCCTTAAATTTCATTTCCTTTTTGAATCTTTCAAATTCCTCAGGATCAGGAATATCATTACCTGAAAGAATGTGGGGTGCGAAATTGTTACTTAGTAGAACATTTGTGTCAAGAACATACAGCTTTCTCTTTTTACCCCTAGACATAGAGGTTTATATTGAAAAGTCATTTATAAAAATTATTAGTCTTCAGAATTTATTTTCTTTACTCTATTTTTAAGTTCTAGAATCTCTTCTTCTTTTCTAACTAGAGTTTTCATTAAAGCTTCATTTTTAGCTTCTAATTCTTCAATTCTTTTATTCATATTAGAAACTATTCTATTATACTCTTCTTCAATTATGATTTTTTGGTCTTCACAAGTCATTCTGAATTTTTTCCTACTAAACCTGATTTATCCACGCACAGTTTCGGCTGTGCGCTACGAGACTTCCTTTCAGTCAGAAAATTCATTCTGAATTTTTTCCTACTAAACCAGGTTTATCCACCAACACAGCTCTTTTGATGTCTAATCTGCCAGTATACTCGTTCTCCATGTTGATAGAACTTTCTACTATTTGAATTTTTTTCTTAAATAAAGGACAATCTAGTACTAGTGATTCATATTCTCCACCCTCTCCAGCAATATGAAATCCTATTTTTTTGTTGATTTCTATTAGTTTATAGACATCATCCATGGTTATGATTTTGTTAATCCACTTTTTGTCTAAACCATAAGCCGCTATTGATGAAAATATTATTTTGAAATTTATGTTCATTACTTCTCTTATTAGTTCTTCTTGATTTTTATGCCATAGTGGAGCAAATGCCTTTAATCCCAACTCATCACATATTTTTTCAACTCTATTACGCTGATATGTTGAGAAAACTGCCCCAGTTACAATTCCATCTAGATTATATTTTTCTTTTGCTTCTTTAATTGCTTTTTTTAGATCTTCAAGCTCTTCTTCTTTGATTCCTTTAGTTTTTGCTTTTACTAATGGTATTGACATTGCCTTACATTGTAGTTCAGCCATACTTACATTTGGAGTATGGAACATGTAACTATCTTTGTTTTCAGAAATAATTGTTATGCAACAGGAAACATCATAGTTCATGTTTTTCATTATGTATAAAGCGTAAACAGAATCTTTTCCAGAAGATAGTAAAGCTCCAATTCTTAAATTGTGAGTATCATAAAATTGTCTTAAAAATTCAGATTTTGTTTTCTTTTCATTTTTAGCTAATCTCATTATTGCTTTATCGAATTTACTTCCATATTGAGCTGCTTTTTTCTTTCTATATGAGAATTCATGATCTAATCCTAATTCTTCACAAACTTCTCTTAATATGTATTTTTTTATTCCATCTTTTATTTTATATTTCTGAGGGATTCTTAAAGAATATTTTACTAAGTCTAAATCTAAAAATGGCACTCTTAATTCAATATTATTATACATTGTAACTACATCATCTCTGTATAAATCTCTTTGATATACTTGCTTTAATCCATATACACATTCTTCATTTACGTTTTTGCTGTTTTCATGCCTTTCATAACCCGCAAAAATCTCCTCACTTCCTAATCCAGAGAATATTACTTTAACTCCATCCTTTTTAGCTAATTCACATGATAAGAAGAAAGGTAATGCTACACCAACTTTAACCACATTAGAATCTTCAATTAATGGAACTATTATTTTTAGCTTTTCATATACTTCTTTTAATGTAACTTTATTGACTTTTAAATCTAAATCATATTTTTCAGCAATTTTTTCAGCATATATTAAGTCTTCAGCCTTGGACATTGTTTTTTCATCTAATGCTGCAGTATAACAAGTAAATTTAAGACCCATTTTTTTGAATAAATAAGCAATTATTGTTGAATCAATTCCTCCAGAGAATAAAACTCCAACTTTTTTATCAGTTAATCTTTTTTTCAAAGCATTCTGGAATTTTTCTTTTAATGTGTCTTTTATTTTATCATAAGAATCTTTTATTTCTGGAAATATTTCAAAGAATTCTCTTTCTATAACTTCAATTTTATCTTCTTTTATGTCATAAACTAGTATTTTCCTAGGATTTAATTCTTCTACATTTACAAAATTATAACTTTCTACTACTTTCTTTTCTGAACAAAATACAAAAGTATCTTTTTCATGAGAATACCAAATTGGTTTTATTCCTAAAATATCTCTAGCTAAGTATACTTTGTTTTCTTTTTTATCCCAATATACAAATGCATAAACTCCATCAAATTCTTCTAAAGTTTTTGAAAGATTTTTAATTCCGTTTTTCTCAATTAATTTTAGTGCTAATTCGGAATCATTCTTTGCTTTTAACTTATGCTTTTTATTCAGTTCTTCCCAATTATATATTTCACAATTTATTGCAAATTTGCCTTCCAAAGGTTGTGGGACATGGTTAATTATGGCATGTAAATTATGCCCTATACCGCAAGAGTTTTCACTATTAATTACGTAATCAGAATTGTCTTTTCCTCTATATTTTATCCTTTTTAACCCAGATTTTAGTTTCTTTTCTACGTCTTTTGAATTAAAAATTCCTAATATACCACACATGCCATTATGTATTTAAAAAGAGTATATAAAAGTACTGATTATTTTTAAAGAAATTCGGAAGTTCATACAAAATCTTTTAAAATGAACCACCTTTATTTAATCCATGGCTTTGGAATTAGAACTTAAGGCAACTAGACTTCAAGGTAATAAATTAGAAATGTTGAAGGTTTTAATTCAAAAATTTCCTGCTTCTAATTTTTTAACTAGTCCTAAAACCCCTTGTTTTATTTATGAAAGAAACTTAGATGAATTTGGTAATCAGAAATTAGTTGCTGCTAATTTAGGGAGTTATGAAGGTTCTTATTTTACCATTTTATCAGAAAATTTGAGAAATCCTTCTTTTCAAGATAATGTACTTCAATATATGGCTAAAGAAGAAGCATATAATAAATTAATATTTCAACTCCCAAAATTATATCAAATTGTAATTGATGAAGGTGAAATGATTAAGACAAGTAAATTTTCAAAATTTATTATTAAAGATGGTACTTTTGAAGATTTATTAAATGATTTTAAGAGAAATGGATATGGTTTTCATAGCGATTTTTCATTATATCAAAAAACTAAAGAAATTGCTGAGAAATATATTAAAAATATTTAGAATAATTTCTTAATTATAATTAAGTTTATATACTATTTTGTTTTATTTATAGTATGAATTATGAAAAGCTTATCGAAACATATGATAAATTAGAATCTACCTCTAAAAGGCTAGAAAAAACTTATTATGTTTCAGAATTATTAAAGAAAACTAAGGAAGATGATCTGGATAAGATAATTCTATTATTACAAGGTAAGATTTTTCCAAATACTGATAAAAGAAAAATTGGCGTTTCCTCTAAATTAATTCTTAAGGCTTTGAATGTTGCAACAGGAATTCCACAAGATAAGATTGAAAAGATGTGGGCTAAAAAGGGTGACTTAGGAGATACTGCTGAAGAATTAACTAAGAATAAAACTCAAAGAACTTTATTCCAACAAAAATTATCTGTTTCCAAGGTATTCTCAAATTTAAGAAAATTGGTAGATTTTGAAGGAGA
>JAHWHN010000088.1 GCA_019323235.1 Candidatus Woesearchaeota archaeon
CTTATGAAGATTTCAAATTAGGCCCAACTGCTTATTCATCTTCAAACCCTCAATTTATTGTAGAATATTTAGAAAATGGTAATTTCTATGAATTAGATTCTGTATCATCTTCTGGTTTAGTTGGAAGCATTGAGAAACTTTCAAATAACAAATTTAGAGTTTCTTTAGGTAATGCAGCTGATGGTGAATATACCTTATCATTAGTTTCAAGATTAATCAACAGCGGAATTGTATTTACTGACCAAATTAAATTAATTCAAGACACAAAAGCTCCAGAAGTAACAAAAATAACTCTAAGTAATAATTTTGTAAGTGAAAATAAAAACTCAGTTAAAATATATCCAGAAATTAAAGATAATAATCCAAAAGGATTATATCAAATAAACCTAGAAAGTACAAAAATTTTAAACAACTCAAAAAAATCTTCAAATTATAGAAATGCTGAAAATTATGATTTAGAAAACTCATATTTATCCATAATAGTAAATCCAAACTCAAGAGGTTTAGTTGATATTAAATTAATTCTAGAGGATAAGGCTAAAAACGTAGTTGAAAAATCATTTAATTCTGAACTAAAAATAGATGGTACCAAACCAACAGTTCAAGCAAAATTATTCAACCAAAAAATTTCAGATTTAAAAAGTTCTGATTTTATTGAGTTTAGTTGTTCAAATTGTAATGATCAGGGAGATATAAGTTCAGGTTGTTCAGACAATTATTATTTTAATTTAGTACCTTTATCCAAAAAAGATTATGTAAACTCAAATCTAAATGAGTTATATGAAGTACTAGAATTAAACAAACAAAAGTATATTCAAGGAATCGGAGATAGGTATAAAAACATTTATCAAAATTCTGATGAACAATATTTAGCTTTGGCATGTTTCTCAGAAGATAAAGCAGGAAATATTGGTTACGATGTAGCAAAAGTTCATT
Organism: Candidatus Woesearchaeota archaeon; assembly: GCA_019323235.1. GTDB lineage: Archaea > Nanobdellota > Nanobdellia > Woesearchaeales > JABIAG01 > JAHWHN01. Next base: position 937 of record JAHWHN010000088.1, read on the forward strand.
TAGATAATAAACTTCCAGAAATAATAATTGAGGATACTTCAAATGCATTTGCTTGGAGAGATAATGAAGAAAACCAAAGATATTATGTATTAAACAGTGTTACAAATGCAAATATTCAAATTACTGGTGATGAGGAATTAAGTTCATGTAGCTTTGGAAAATCACAAGAAGGATTAAAACCATTAACGAAAGTTCAAAATAATAGGTTTACATCTCAAGTACTATTAACAAACAATGAAACAACACTTATTGTAAAATGTTCAGATTTATTAGGTAATGAGAAAAAGATAAATGTTTCAATAATAAGAGCTTCTTCACAACCACCAAACTTTAATTTAAGAATGGATCCAGGTTCTATTTTAATAAAACCAGTTTCAAAAGAATTTTACTTAATAGTAAATTCCCAAAATGATGATTGGTTACAATGTTCTTATGATTTCAAAAAAGGAATTTCAATATATAATATTCCTTACAAGGGCCAAGGAATTTATTCTAGAAATTATGTTTTAGAAGGTTCCAATGATGCATTTAAAGAATTAGATAATTTGATAACTGATAAACAAACTTATTCCATTGTTGTAACTTGTAGAAACCAATTTCATTTAGAAAATACTAAATCAATTACATTTACAACAAACTTTATACAAACAAATTCAACAGATGTAATTATAACTGGAAAAACATCAGATAGTGCACAATTCTTTACATCATTAGTTAAAATAGAAGCAGAATCTTCAGTAACATTAAAAGAATCAGTATTAAAAATTGGAACTAGAGAATATAATGGAATTGGAAGAAAGAATATTGTTTATGAAATAGATGGTTTACAATCAGGTATTTATAATTATGAAATAGTTGGAACATCTGTTCTAGGTAAACCAGCTAAAAGTCATAAAGGAGTATTTAGAGTTGATATCTCTGGAGCTGTTTTAGAAGATGTTTTATATGAAAAAGAAATAGATGGTGTGTTAATTAAAAAATCATTAAGTCAAGACCAAGATGGATTTGAGGTTCAAGATTTAATGCCAGAATTTACTTTTGTATATGATGAACCATTAATTTCATCTGGTTTAGATATTTTATTCCTAAATGAAGAGAATGGAGAAAGAGTAGTTGCTTATTCAGAAGTAATATCAAATACTGTAAAAGTAAAACCTTTAACACAATTAGGGATGGGTATGTATTCAATTTCAGTTATTGTTAGGAATACTTATGGTAATTATGGTGATTTAATTACATTTAACTTTATGGTAAATATTCCTGAATTCGATATTGAAATTATTAATCCAAGTTTTGGAGTTACAAAAGATTCTTTACCTCAAGATTTAACTTTTAGAACAAATAGATATAGTAATTGTGAATGGTTATTTGAAGAATTCATGGGCTTTATGGATTCAACATCAATTTTAGTGCCTAATGTAGAACATAATGTTCATGAAATAAGAGACTTTGGAAAATCAGGAAGTGCATCTCAAAATGGTTTCAATAGACCATTGATGGTTCAATGTAAAGATAATAATGGTGAAGTAAAACAAGAATCTTTTACTATTATCCAGGATAATGAGGAATTAGAATTCAACATCTCAATGGCAGATTTTTCAACAAAAAGAGCATACTTAAATGTATTGTCTAAAAAACCAGTTGTTTGTTATTATTCAATGAGAAACAATCCTTGGTTAATATTCAATGGAATGAATAAAGGATTTGAACAAACATATTCTGAATATCCAAGACAAGAATTTATTGTAGCTGAAAATCAAAACTTATCTCAAAATTCTTTAGAAAATGGAGATTATAACGATATTAAAGTATATTGTCTAGATAAGGCTGGAAGAAATGTTTCAAAAGAAAAAAGAGTATATGTAGATATTAATGAACAATTTTCAATTAGAATTTTAAAACCAGAAGAATTATTTACTGATGAATCTAGTGTTGATTTAGAGATTAGAACAAATCATGAAGCAAATTGTTACGTTGGAATTTTACCATCTCAAAATAAACAAATTATGCAATCTCCAAATAGTTTATATCATTTAGAAAAACTATCTGGTTTGAAAGAAGGCTCAAACAAGATTGAAATATCTTGTAATAACCCATTAAAAGGAACTATAATTAATACTTTAGATATCGTATTAGACAAAACAAAACCAGAAATTTATGAAGTTTATTTAAGTAATGAAGTTGATGAAGTAACACATGTAATAAATACTGGAAATTTTGTAGAATTTTATGCTAGTGGTTATGATGTAGATTCTGGAATTGATTCATTCAACGTAAGTTTATTCTCAACAAGCAATAATACATTATTGAAAACAGAAATCTTTGATTCTGTAGAAGAAAAAGTATTGGAATATGAAGATCTTGCAAAATGTATTAAAGATGCTAATGAAGATTCAAGAAAAAGAGATGATTGTTATTCAAAATTCTTTGTATCTAGTTCCGATGAATCGGATATTGAAAAATGTGTGGATGATTATTTAGGAAGTAACATTTCATTAACTTCAATAAAAGCTTGTGTAAAAGATTATAACTTCACCGTAGAAAAAATATATTCTGTAAATGAAAAATTAAATTATAAATTCTCACCAGATGAGAACTATCAATTAAGTGTAAGAGTTATAAACAAAGTAAATTTGATCAGTGAAAGTAAAGATAGTGAAGAATTCTCTGTTGACGAATCAGCATTAAGTACAGATGAAACATGTAAAGATGGAATCTTAAATGGATTAGAAACAGATGTTGATTGTGGAGATGTTTGTGGTAAATGTGATCTAGGAGATGATTGCTTCTTAGATAATGATTGTGAATCTGGAAAATGTGGTTTAAGTGGAGTTTGTGTATCTGATAGATGTTCTAACTTACAGTTGGATTTAAGTGAAACAGATATTGATTGTGGTGGAACATGTGTTATTGAATTTAAAAGATGTGAAGTTGGTAAATCTTGTTTAATTAATGATGATTGTAATTCAGGTTCTTGTGATAATGGAACTTGTGTAGATAAATTAAAAGATACTGATGTTGATGGAGTTATTGATAGTGAAGATAATTGTCCTTCTGTAAATAATCCAAGTCAAGATGATTTTGATGGTGATGGTGTTGGTGATGATTGTGATGAAGATTCAGATGGAGATGGTTTATCTGATGTGTGGGAATTAAGAAATGGATTAGATCCATTAAACCCAGATGATAGATTATTAGACCCAGACCAAGATGGATTAACAAACTTTAGAGAATTTAGTTTAGATACAAATCCATTGAAAGAAGATACTGATGGTGATGGTTATACTGATGGAGAAGAAGTAGAAGCAGAAACAGATCCAAAAGACCCAGAAAGTCATCCAACATCACCATTCTTTTACATATTAATCATTTTCATATTTATGATAGTTTTAGGTGGAGTTGGTATGGCAATATATTATTACTACGAAGAATATTATTCAAAAGGAATAATAAATCCATTTGAGAAACACGACTATTCAGATTTAGATTCTAGAATGTCTCAACCATCTCAACCAAATCAAACAACACAAAGAGTTCAGACTCCTCAAATACCAAAAACTAGAAATATTGAAGAGGATCCAAGAATGAAAAGAATTAGAGAATTAATGTCTAAAACATCACCTTCAAAGATACCTCCAAAAATTGATAAAAATGCTGGTTATAAAGAAATAGGAACTGAGAGTTCAAAAGATGACGACTCTTTCGTAAGTTTAAGATCTTTAGATAAAGAGTTTGTAGACATAAAAGATGTAAAAGAAGATAGAAAACAAATAAATCATTTATTTTCAGAATTAAAGAATGTTGATAAAGACACCAAAAAAAGAAAAGAGAAAGTTGATTTATTCTCAAAACTAAAGGATATTAAAAAATGAAGATAATTATTAAGCCAAATTTAATGAAGAATTTATTATTCAACTTGATAAAATTTTCAATTCCTGGATTTATTATATTTTTATTGTTATTCATGGCAAAATCTTCTGAGTTCATTGAGTCACAAAAAATATTTGTTTTTTTTGTAGCTTGTGATATTTTCTTATTTAGTTCCTTGGCATTATTCATATTCATTTTTGAACAAAACAAAAAAGTAATCTTGGATGGAGATTTAATTGAATATGATGATTTATTTGAAAATAGAGTATTAGATGTGAAGAATGTACTTTCTTATGATTTTGAAGAGGGAATTATTAGGAAATTCAAATTAAATATTAAAAATGAAACATTTACAATAAATTATGTTGAATATAATCCAGAAGTTAATAATTTTAAGAATCAATCTAAAAAAGAAAAACCAAAAGAAAAGCCAATTAAGTTGGAAACAAGGGAAGAAAAAGAAAATAGGTTGGCAGAAGAATATTTCAAACATAAAAGAAAAAAACAAATTGATGATATTATTAAAGGAGTTAAGAAAATAGAACTTCCTGAAGAATTAAAAGTAAATACTAGAAAACCTAAACCTCTAAAGGACTTTTTGGGAGTTAATGAATTAAAATATAAGGCCGAAAAAGAATTCCCTGAATTTAAAGAAGATGAAGATTTAGAAGATGTTTTTGAATCTTTAAAGAAAATGGATGTTGGAGAACCTGAAAAGGATAAAGAAGAAAAAGATGTCTTCAAGAAATTGAAGAATTTAAAATAAGGAGATCATAAAATGAAAAAAGGACAAACACAACTAATCTTTGTATTTATTCTAGCAGCAGTAATCATTGGGTTAATCATGTTGTTAGGTTATAAAGGAATTAAAGGTATAACTAATAACGCAAAACAAGCTCAAATTGAAGACTTCGTAAATGATTTAAGTAATGACATTACTTCTTTAGAAAGAAGTAGAGGAAGTTCTAAAACAAAATCTTATTCAGTGCCTACTTCTTTACTAAAAATTTGTTTTGTACAAAGTTGTAGTGTAAGGGATGGAAGTTGTACTGGGGCTGGTGGTCTAAATATGGAAGGAGCTCCTACTGCAATAACATCAATGTTAGAAGATAATTTATTTTTACTATCATCATCTCAAGTGGTAGAAAAAAGTTCCAAATTAGGAAGTTTAGAAAATATAGAAATTAATGATGAGGGTAAAGATTATTTCTGTATTGATAATACTGGAAGAATTCAAATAAAAATGGAAGGGACTGGAAAAGGAGTTATTCTAGAACAAATTTAAAATGAATAAGAAAGCAATGAGTACTATGGCATTGAACTGGGTTTTTGTAGCTATAGCTGGCTCATTGATATTATTATTTGCAGTAAAAATTATTAATACTCAAGGCAAAATATCTGATTTAGAAATAACATCTAAAATCTTAGAAGATTTGGGTTCAACATTAGTTGGTAAATCAACAAATGAAGGAAGTTTTTCAATAATAAAAATTCCTTCTGATAAAATATTAGATTTTCAATGTAATAATGTATGTAATGAACGGGTAGGTTGTGAGTCTTATGTAAAGACCGTCACATCGGAGAAACAAATTCCCACCGAGATTAGGCCAATTTTTGCACCAGAAAGAGTTAAGTTTTCTAGAGAATTATATAGCTTTGTAGAGTCTTGGAGAGTTCCATTTAATGTAGTCAATTTTGTTTACTTATCTTTTCCAGGAGAAAATTTAATTTTTCCAGACAATCCTGATTGTGATGGAAATTGTAGACGAATTTTAGCTAGAATTCCTGATAAAGTTAAAGATGCGGAAATTGTTATTCAAAGTTCAACACCAAATGGACCAGAGTTTAGTAATTCAAAATTTAAGAAAGTAATCGAGTTTCTGTCAAATTGCGATGAATCCACATATCAAGGAAGAAAAATTTGCGTAAACTCAAATAACATTACATTTTATGATTCAGAAGGAAATAAAGAAGGTTCATTTAATTATTTAACAGATGAAGAAATTTTAGCAGCTATATTCACACAAGATTCTCAAACTTATGAATGTAATATGAGAAAGTCTGAATATAAATATAGTCAAAGTGTTTCAACATATTCAAAAAAAGCAGGAATTTTAAAGAAAGAATATAATTCAGTTAACAATTGTAATGTTGGTTATAATGCAATGATTAATTATTTGTCAGACTATACTCTTGATGATGTAGATTTTTTTAAGAAATTGAATGATATTAAAAAAAGAGGATTACATATTAATTTCGAAAATCAAAATTATTTTGTAATTAGTAATGGTTGCCCTCCTTTATATTAATAGTTATAAAAATGATTAAAGCAATAAGAAACAAAAAAGCACAATTACAAATGATGGAATCTACAATGGTAATGTTTATTCTATTTTTCTTAATAATCATAGGTATTGTTTTTTATAATAATGTTCTAAATGAAAAATATAAGAATATGGGTGAAAAGTTTAATGATTATCATGCCATACAAATCGTTCAAAAAATATCTTCAATCCCTGAATTACAATGTACTGTAAGAGGTACTTTAACACAAGATTGTTATGATATTTCTAAATTAAGTAATTTTGAATATCTTTGGCAAAGGAATCCAACATATTATAGGAAGGAATATGGATTGACCCAAGCAAAAATTACTTTAGTATATTCTCCTTCTTTAGATGTAATTAATGGTTATGAAACTTATCCTGAATTTTTCACAACAGGTGATGAGAAGATATTCACCCCAACAAAAACTTTGTTAAATTTCACTTCAACAATAATAGATGAAGATTATGAAATGAATAGATTTAATTATCCAATTATTTTAATGGATTCAAGATATTTTCCAATACAAAAATTTTATTTTGGATGGCTAACAATAGAGGTATATGCAGAAAGTGAATAGGTTTATGAAAAAAAATAAAGAAAATAAAAACCAGAAAGCACAAACAGAAATGGTTGGACTTGTTATAGTTGTAATTTTATTAGTTTTTGGACTTTTAATTTTTGTAACATTAAGTAAACCTAAACCGGATACTGATGTACAAGATTATTATATTAATGAAATGGCAACAAAAGTATTACAAGTTATGTTGCATACAACTCCAGATTGTTCAGTTGATTCAGGAAGAGACTTAATAGCAGATGTAGGATCAAATTCTTATAAAGTTGGTGATGAAGAATATTGCTTAATAAGGCATCAAGATTTAACAAAATGTAATGCTAGAACAACATACCAAGTTTTATTCGAAGATGGTTTTTTAGATCAAATACTCTCAAATAGTCTGGGTGTTGAAGAGTATAATTATGAATTAGAAATAAGGCATATAGACCTAGATTGTACTATTGAAAAACTAAAATCAAGACCTGGTGGTTGTGAAACTGATGATGATGGAAGAATTGTCAGAAATGTGAGGGCAGGTTCCTTTCCCTTTACATCAAAGAATGGTAAACTTGAAACAATATTAAAAATATGTTAATTGATACAAAGACAAAATAAAAATTTTTAAACTAGCAAAGGAATGAATTAAAAATGGATATGCAATTAGAAACATTAGCAAGAATAGCGGCAATTGGTATTGTAGCAATAATTATTTTTATGGTTTTAAAACAAATATTGGGATTTTAAATGGTATCATCACAAGTAGAAGCACTAACTAAAATTATTATCGGGATAGCAATTTTTTTAATAATTTTAACACCAATACTTTATTTTACAGGAGATTCTGGAGAACAAAATTCTTTAGTTCAGAAATGTAAAATAGAAGTTGTTAAGGCTTCAAAAATTTCTTTATTGACTGGCGAAGCAAGAAAAAAATTAAAGAATCAAGATTTTGCAGATTGCCCTAGAATTGAGCTAGGAACTTTAGATTTACCCGATGATCAAGACCAAGCAGAAAGACGTTTAGCTAAAATTTTAGTTGATGAATATTATGATTGTTGGGACAAATTTGGAAAAGGAACTCTAAACCCATATTCTACAAATGGGATTTATCAGAATACTGTACAGGATAAAAAATGTTACATATGTTCAACATTTACATCTCCTGGAGACTATGAATTAGAAGATGATATGAAGCAATATCTCGAAACATTTCCTGACAAACTTGAATTTTTTATATCAGGATTATTGATAGATAAGGATGAAAATGTATATTATAGTATTAGTAAGTTAGACACTAAGGATGATGTTTTTGAGTTTACAGATATTGAAAAAAGAGATTTGGATTTTGAAAAAGATGAAGTTTATCATTTAGTATATGTATTAGTTGTCGATGGTGAAGGAAGAGGTTGGGGCGCAGGAGCATTCTGGGGTTTTAATACTTATGATACAACATCAAAAATGGTTATAGTAAAAGACTCAGATCTTGATAAAACTTGCAGGTACTTAGAGAATTAAAATGGAAGGAATATCAAACAAATTAGTGATGGTTATATTAATCTTAGTAGTTTTAATAATTTCTTTTGGATTATTATATCAATATATGAATAAAACTTCTGATAAATCAATTAATGAAAAATGTAGATTAAGTGTTGCAACATATTCTAAATTATTTCTTAGAGGTTTTCCAGTAAAAACTGATCAAATACATTGTCCAGTAAAAGACATTACTTTAAAGGGTGAAGATTCTGACAAAAGAGTTCTTGCTGAGGAAATGAAAACTTGCTGGGAAAACTTTGGAAAAGGCGAGTTAACATTATTTGAAGGAAATGGTTTATTTTGTTCAGTTTGTTCTAGAATTTCCGCTAAAGAAGAAGTCAAGATAGATAATTTTGAACAATATTTACAAAACAATGTTGTAAAAGGCAAAGACTATACTTATATAAATTATTTAAGTAACTTCAGATATGTAGATGATGGTGTTGCTGATTTAAGGAATTATAATCCTAAAGTAATAAATCAATTTCCAGATTCAACAATTACAATCTCCGATGATGATAAATATGGGGTATTATTTATTTACGCAAGAGGAGAACATGCTAAAAAATATTTGGCAGCAATTGGTGATAATTTAGCAACCGGTGCTTCAATGGTTGGTGTTGGGATATTAGTTTCTGGTGTGGGTGCTGCTTCAACATTTATTCCAATTGTTGGAACAGTAACTGGACCGGTTTTGATGTTTGGTGGTTCTTTAATTACTTTATCAGGATATTTTTATACTTTCGTAAGTTCATTTTTCTCGAAAAGCCAAGAGGTATATTCAGAAGTAGTTTTAAGGCCTTACACTAATGAAACTTTACTTAAAGATTTAGGATGTACTTATATTCCAACATCTTTAATAGATGAATGAAATTATAGAAAAATCTATAAATGATAGAATGAATAAACAAATTATGACAAATAAAGGAGATGTATCACTTCAATTAGTTTTAGTAATCTTGTCATTATTATTCTTAATAGTTGTATTTTTGGTATTATTTTTTATGAGAGAGGTAATTATTAATTTATTCTCTAGCATATTCGGGAGATTTTTCGGTTAAAATGGGTGTTTCAGGAAGATTAGTTGCTGTAATAATTGTATTATTATTTTTGTTAGTCTCTATTCCTATTGTTGTAAAATATAAAGATCAAGCAACTGGTTTTTTAAGATCAAGCAATGTAAAATATTGTGAAGAGACAGGAATAGACCAAAAACAATTCACTCAAACTTTAAAGAATTTATATGAAAAAGATACAAAAGACACTGAAAAAGCATATAGGTATTACTCTTATAGTGCTGATTGTTTTGAAATTAATGAATTAGATTTAGAATCTGATGTAAAAAAGAGTATTTTTTGTGGACAAAGCAATAACTTTTTATCAAACTTCCCTAGTGAAGTGGTTGAAAAATCAAAAGAATACTGTCAAAAAGCAAAATAACTTCAAATATGTTTAAATAAAAAGAAATATTTATATAGTATGAATGCTGAAAATAGTTATTATATTTATAAAGAGGTGTTAAAATCATGAAAAAAGGTCAAGGTTTATCCATTACAACAATTGTTGTTGCAGCAATAGCATTATTAGTTCTAGTTGTTCTAGTTGCTGTATTCACAGGTCAAATTGGAGCTAAGAATAAAGCACTAAAAGCTTGTGATACAATTCAAGGAAATTGTTGGACTCAAGAGCAAAAAGAAAGTCAAAGTGGTGATGATGCAATATATGTTTTAGACCCAACAAAAACATGTTCTGGCAGTACTGAAGATTTACCTATTTATTGCTACGTAAAGGTTTAAACCTTTATTTTTTATTTAAAATGTTTTCTAAGAAAGGAATGGAAATTGCTTTGGCAGTTGTAGTAAGTATGTTTATGGTATTACTAGTTATTTTATTATCCGTTCCTATGATTAGGGAACCAATTGCAAATTTTGTTAATTTAGGAAGAAGTGCTTCTAAATTTGTTGATAATTATTGTGACGAAGTACCTCGACAATTAGCAAAAGACAAAGATTTGGAGAATTATGGTTCTATTTTATTGCCAGAAAAAGACAAAAGAACATGTAGAAATGTCTTACAAGTTTGTTTTTATGATAATTATGACCCTAAAAATGTTGAATTTTTAGAAATTTATCAGACAAAAGAATGGCAAGATGCTAAAAGTTTCTGTTGTGTTTGGAAGTATAAGGATATAAATCCTTATTTTAAGAAAGCTGATCAAGACCTGTCTAGCTGTGTTGCTTCGATAAGTTAATATTCTAAATTTATAAAAATTTATATAGTTTAAGGTTAAAGAGTGTAATTATGAATAGAAAAGCACAATCCAGCACTTTAGTTAAAGTCTTATTAGCAATAATTGTTTTGGTAATTATGATGGTCGTAATCGGTATGATTAGAGATAGATATAAGGCTGTTGGAAACTTTGGAGGGTGTGAAACCTTAGCTGGAACCCCGGGTATGTGTATAGATTCCATTTTTACTTGTAAATCAATTGATGGTGTTCCAAACCCTGGTAGGTATGTAAGTGGGTCTTGTCCTTCTGAAAGAACCAAAAGTTTAATTCCTAAATTGTCGGATTATGAAAGTGGTATAACTGATAAGCATAAGAAAGATTTTCCTAATGATATTTCTAAAACATACACTACTTGTTGTGTTGTTGAAAAGTGTTCAGATGTTTCTGATTGGTATTTTAATGAGAAAGATGGAGCTTGGTTTGAAAGAGAAGATTGTAATTTGAAAGAAGATAAAACTTGTAAAGAGAGATGCTTAGGATATTCTGAAAAATGTACTGAAGAAAATGGATGTTGTTGTGTATTGAATTCTAAATTTAAAAAAGGTATAAAATGAATAAAAAAGGTAGTATTGTAACCAATCTTATCTTAGCAGGGATTGTAATGGTTTTGGTAGCTCTTTTTTTATTTACTGTAGTACTTCCAATTTTCTTTCCAGCAAGAGTCCCTCCTGCAGTAGAAAACCAATTTAATTCTTTGGCTGAATTATTAAATAACATGAAGACTGGAGATGAAGATTTCTTCTATTATAATATGAGGGATGAATATTCTTTAATTTTATTAGAACCTGATAGTCTACCTAAAGATTTCTTTGGAAAAGGAAATCCAATATATGACAAAAAGAATGATCAAAGTCCAGCAATGGTAAGTAAAATAGTTAATAGATGTAATGAAAATATTTGCTTATGTATTCTAAATGGAGAATTACCTAAAGAAGTAATAGATTGTAAAGATATTAAAGGTTTTGAAGGTTTCTTTGGTGGCGATAACTTCTATTTAATGGATGATGATGGTAAGTTAATTAAATTAGAAATTAAAAAATTAGGTTCTGTCGGCAGATTATATATAAATAAACCTTAATTTCATTAAAATCATTGAAACATTTACACAAGCGAAAATACAGATATTTTCGAGCATAAACGTTACTTCATAACATTTATATACTAAAAAACTATTTTCTAACTATGAATAAGAAAGGTATAAGTGATGGATTTATGCTGATAATCCAGTTAATTGCTATTGGGTTAATATTCACTCTTTTAATCTATAAAGTAAATGATTTGGATATAGAAGCAATACATAGATTAGTTGCTTCAAAAAATCTAGCTTTATCATTTTCAACAATCACTTTTTTACCTGGTTCTTTTACATTCGGGGCATTTAATCCAGAGTTTGATAACAAATTAACATCTACAGAATTTTATGTTAAATTAAGTATTGATAAGATAGCTTATTTTGAAGAAATTCCTTCTGAAATGGAGTTAAGATTATCTCCAAATTCATATTACTTCTTTTCAAATAAAAAAGCAATTTATTCTGATTATATTAAAGATTATCAAGAAGAGGTAGAAGTATATCAGGAAGTTAGGATTGAAAAATCTGATGATATAGACCTATCAAACCATTATACTTTGACTGAATTAGAATGTAAGAATACATCTAGAAAATATACTATGAGAACTTTAAATATTTGTGATAAAGATTTAACAATAACTAAATATTGTGATGATGATGGGACAGAAGTTTGTAAAAGTAATGATGATTATGAACAAAAAGAGAATATAAACTGTGATGGTCAAACTTATAATTTAAAAGTAACATATGATGGCTTTGAACCTAAGTTTAGTTTGGGAAATTCTAAAGCTTATTTAGCTAAAGGAAAAACAACTCAAAATTATCAAGAAGTAAAAATATTAAAAGATTATTTATTAAAAGCAAATAATAATTATCAAAATAAACAATCAATTCTCGACAATTTAAGTAAAAAGAAGAATTTTACAGAAACTGTATTAATTACATTTAATAATGAAGACTTAGATGAAATTAATATCAAAATTCCTTATGATTATTTTGAAGATAATTATGCTTTTGGTTGTGAGTTTCATAATGATGTTGTAATTTTGTTATTTAATAAAAAATCAGATTTAATTAAAGCGGTTAATGTAATTCCAACAAATTCAAATTCAATTATTGTAGAGTTGGGAAATATGAAGAATGATGATTATATGAAAGAGTTATTTCCAGAAATCATGACTAAATTAATGGGGTATTATAGATAATGGAAGAAGATAATTCAGCATACAATATAATGCTTTGGATTCCAAAATTTTTCTTTTTAATAATTGTAACTTCTGTATTAATGGCAATAATTTATTCTGTACAATATCAGGATGTAAATTCTGAAGATGTAGAAATGAATCTATTAATTGCATCAGTTATGCATAGTCCTGATGGGATAGTATATCAAGATCCTTATATAAAAAGATCTTATTCTAATGTAATAGATTTTCAAAAATTTCAAAATATGGATTTTAATGATTTATTTCAAACACAAAGTAAAAGATATGTTATGCATGTTGAATTAAAATCTGAACATTTAAATCAAAGTTATTCAAGATATTATATTTCAGGAAGTGAAAGTACTGAAGAAAATTTTGTAACGAGAATTGTGGTGTCTGATTTTTCCGAAAGGATGAATCCTTTAGGTAAAATTGATAAGTATGTAACTGTCGTAAATCATAAAGATTCGCCATTTGAAGCGAAGTTAACATTTGATGTATATATAGAGAAATAAGATGATAAATAAAAAAGGACAAGGAATACCTGAATCATTTATAGACCTTCTTGCTTATATTACTTGGGTCTTTCTAATAATGGCAGCAATATTCTTTTTATCAATTGGGAGTTGTAGTAGTTCTCAGCAAGTAAAAGTTTCAGATTTAAATTCTGGTTCAAAAGCAGCAGAGGTTGATTTAATACTATCTTATTTACAAACTCCAGTTGATAAATTAAATTGTAATAATACTAAAGTTTTAGATAATAAAACTATGGTACAGATTCTAGATAAAAAATTAACTTTTAATGAATTAATTAACTTAGCTTTAAGAGCAGAACCTGAAAGAAATGAACACGTTGGTTATTATGCAAATTTATGGAAAGACATTCCGAAATCTTATTTGAAAAATCCAGAGTATGAAGCTTATTTAAGATTATTGATGGTTTGTACTGATGAATACTTTGTAGATAAATTTGGAGAACATAATGAATTTTCATATGATAATTATTTCAGTTATGATTTTGTTTTAAAAGACGAAAAAACCATTTTAGATCTAGACATATATAAGTATCAATATCCTGATAAATATTACACTTTTGTAGATGTTTATTCAGACACTTATTCAGATTTAAAACTTCACATTTCTAAAAAATTCAAAGAGGCAGTGATATGAACAAAAAAGGATTTGTTTATAGTTTTGGAATTGTAATTATCACCTTAGTTGTAATAGTTGCAGCAATAATATTTCATTTTCAAAACAAAGACCCAGAAAACTTAGGTCAGACTCAATCTTTAATTTTAGAAACATATCAGCAAGCCCAATTAAATATGTTAAAGACGGATTTAAAAGCTAAATTGGCGGCTATAGACACAATTTATTTTTTAGCTAAAAACTCTGGTTTTGTAAGTAATGATTGTGGACATTATTATGGGGTTCCATTATTAAGTTATAAGAATTCAATTAATAATTATACTTATTGTAATGAAAGTTTTGATAAACAATTTGAATTAAAATTTAGAGAGTTCTTTGAAAATAAAGATGGAAAATATGTGTACTTTGCAAAAAAGAAAAACCATTCAATAAAGATTATGGGAATTGCGAAGGAACAATCATTTATTGATTTTAATGAAGAAAAAGATTATAGAAAATATTTTTATAAAGATTCTTTTAGCCAAGATTTAGAATATAATTATTATATTTATGATGAACAAATCCCTGATTTTATCGAAGAATTAAATAAATACTGTAAAAAATATGAAAATAATAAAATTAGTGATGATTTAGATAATTGTGTTAAAGACTTTGTAAATTATTACAATAAAGATAATAGTTTGACGGGAAGTATCTTTGAAATTAAAATAGATGAAAAAACTCTTCAAGATAGAGATATTTTGACTTTTCAAAAAATTAAGAATTTGGAAGAATCAAATTTTAAATATTGTTATTATGATGTTGGTAAAGAATTTAAGTTCTCCGATTATAGTCTTGCTGAAACAACAATAAGATTTACAAATAATGATGGTATGAAAGATTCATCAATATATTTGCAAAGAAATGATGGTTTGTTATCTTATACTGAAAGGTATCCAGTTGATTATGCTTTCTATAGGGGTGAGTTTAAGAATAATAATGTTTTACCTGTGGATTTAAGAAAATCAAATTTTCAATATAGTTATAATTATAATGAATTAACTCATCAAATAATGGGGCAAAAAGTAGAAGCAACTGGTATTGATTTATATAAATGTGATAGAGCAAATGAAAACATGGTTTGTTTCTTGGACGCACAAACTGTTTCTGAAAAAGAGGATTTCTTAAAATTAAGACCTTGTGAGTTTGAAAATAGAAAATATGTATTTTCTTTGGAAGATAATGAATATTATCCAAGTGAAGGAAAATTAACATATAGATTTTCAACATATGTTGAAGATAAAATAGGACCTGAATTTAAAAAAGACTTTTTTGATGTAGTTCCAAAAGATTTTGCTGAAGATGTTGTTTTAATAAAATGGCCACACTCTAAATCAAATGATGTTACAACTTATGATATTTTCTTAAATGATGTTTTAATTAAAAAGGTAAATCCTTGGGCAGATCTGAGAATTTATGATGAAATCGATTGGAATTATGGTAAAAGACAAAATGATAATGTCTTAGATACTTGCCAGGTTAAAAAAGAAGGCTCTTATTATCAATGCTACTATAGTTTTGAAGATGGTAAAGGTTTATTAGATGTTAATAATACTTATTTCTTCAAAAACAATAATGAATTTGTTTATGTTTTAGATTTATCTAATTATAATCTTCAGAAAAATAAAATCAAAATAAGAGTTAATGATGATGATAATAACTTTGTTGAAACAAAAGAAAAAGAAGCTGAACTAGAGGATAGATTACCTCTAATGCCTTTAGATTATACTCTATTTGTTGACCCAATTACTTATGAAGCTTTATTAGTTAGTAGCGTTTATGGTAATGATCCAATTTACTATTCTGTTGTTTATTCAACAATTCCTAACAATCAAAATATGGATGGAAGTACTGATAATGATGACTCTGGTAATTTACTAATATATCATGAAGAGTTAAATGATTTTGATTATTTAGATAAAAATATTATGACCACAACTGTGAAAAGCCCAACTTCTACTGGGCAATACATTGGTTCTTATTCCTTATATACAAACGTATATTATGTTCTTCAGCAAGAGGATGAATCTATGAAATATTTGGAAGAAATTCCTATTGACTTATATGGTCATAAAAAAGTACTAATTAATTCAGAAGTAAATGGAATCCAAGTTAACGGACCTTCTGGTGGTTCTGGAATTGTAGATTCTTTAACAAGTTCTTAATAATTTTAGAAAATATGGTGGGGATGCCAGGATTTGAACCCGGATCTGACGGTTTCTTCAAGGTCATCGAATTTCTTCTCATTATTCCATTACTGGAGCCGACCATTCTAACCAGGTTATACTACATCCCCATATAACCATATTCTTTGGAAAAATTAATGTTTTATAAATGTTATGAGATTATTTATGTATGTAATTACCAATCTACCTTATCTTTTATTTTAACATTTAGTTTATTTGGACATTCTACTATATATTTTGCCTTATTTTTAGGAAAATAAATTGTGAATGGGTTAAATTTTTCCTTTATCTCAACAACTTCTTTGTTTTTATTTAAAAAGTATACATTTATTGGAAAAAATACGAAGAACATGTGTAGACTTACTTTTATTTCCTCTTTAAACTCGAAGATAAGTGTTTTTTTTCTAGAAAACATCAATCCTCTTGCTTTACTAAACTCGCCCTTACAAACCTTTCCTTCAATCTTAATGACTTCTTTATTCTTCATAAATAATATTCCTCATTATTTATTGATATGTCTTTAATTTTATTTATTCTTTTTAAATCTTCGATATATCTATAAAAAGTTGCCTTAGAACAGTATTTTTGTTGGTCAACAATAATCTCTTTAACTTCGGGAACTGGTAGGTTTTTAAGTTCTATTAGTTCTAGGATTTTTTGCTTAATAATTTTCTTCTTATTTTTGTTTAATTTAGAAATCATTTCTTCTTTTAAGTTATCTTTGTTTGAATTATTTTCTAGGGTTTGTAATCTATCATTCAGTTTTTTATTATCTGAATTTTGTTCTTCTATTTTTTTCTTTAAATTGGAATTTTCTTTAGAAAGATTATCAACCTTTTTACTTAACTCATCCATATCTTTTTTTATCTTAGCAAAACTATCTTTTAATACAGATTTTAATTCTTCCAACTCACCCATTTGATATATTTAGATTTGTTTTTTTAAAAATGTTACTTATTTTTGAGACTTTTATGAGACTAGTCTCAGTCTCACTTGAGACTTTTTTGAGACAAAAAAATCATTTCTAGTGGAAATAAGGGGGTCTGTTTCCGATACTTGAGACTTTTCCGAGACTGTCTCAATAACCATATGAGACTTTTATGAGACTTGGTCTATTTCGGAATCCGTTCAAATTCTTGGTGGAATTCATGGGCTATTTCTTTATTTTGTATGATCAAAATGTTTTCATCATTTCTCTGATTGCCTGACTCGGTGGGGTTCATACTTCCCATAATCACAATTTCTTCATCAATTATGAAAACCTTGTGATGCATAGTGTTTGGGTTATTATCTGGGTAAACCTTAATATGATTTTTTAAGTAATCATATTGGTTGTAATTCATATTGATTCTTTTTCTTTCAAGAACTCCTTGGACGTCAAGAGTTTTACCCTTTTTTACTAATATTTCGGCAATTTCTTTGTCTGTAAATGAAAAAGCCATAAAGTAGATACTTTTTTTGGCCATATTTAATTTATCGAGAATCTTTCCCTTACAATCATCATCTGGACAGAAATAATTCTCCCAAGTTTCATTATTTATTTTAAATACTGGATTTTTAACCCTTTTACCTAATCCATAATTCCCGGATTTCATTTCATTAAACTCATCAAGATAATTTTTGGCTAAACTTTTAGATTCGACGTAAATCATATTATTATCATTCTTATAGAAACCATTATCTGTTGGATTCATACTTCCAGTAATTATTGCCTTTTCATCAATAATACAAAACTTATTGTGCATAGAATATTTGTTCTTATCTTTAATGCCATAATTATTATAGTTTTCTTTCTCAATTATTAATTCGGCTTTCTTATCCCTTAGTATTTTTAATAATTCCTCATCAATATCATAAAATGCACATTTTAGTTCTTTAGAGTCATTTAATATTTGAATTACTTTAATTAAATCTTCATCAAACATGACTTTAATTTCAACATTGTTCTCATAAGGAATATTCAATTCAGGCTTATAAGCACAACCAACTAATAATATAATTAAAAGCATAAGTATTTTTTTCATGAAATTACATTCTTTTAATAATTCATAAATAATCTCTAAAGAAAATCGGTTTTTTTCTAATTAAATTGTAA
>JAHWHN010000089.1 GCA_019323235.1 Candidatus Woesearchaeota archaeon
GAAGGCTTAAACATTGAGATTGAGTTGTTAGAATAAATTTTTTGTTTTTTGTTAAAAAAACAACACTCATCTATTTTTCTAATTTAAATATTATTTATAACATTACTTCTTATTTTAGTTTTGTGGAAATTTAAAATCAATATCTGGATATAGAGGTTTATAATTTTCCAAATAATCTTTCAATGCTTCTTCAACATGGTCTGATAACTTTTTTTGAGTCTTATCAAAATCAAACTTATTTAACAAATCAGTAATGTTTTGTATAGTTCTTTATCATCAGAAACTTCTTCTTCAATAATTATATTAACTAAATCCCAGTCTGGAAATGAATTAGAATTAATTCCAGAAACAAAACCATAGATGAAGACATCTAAATCTTCTGGTTTAGGATTAAAGTCTTTAAAATATTTAATATAGCCCTTTGCAAATCTTTCTGCTCTTTCATATTCTGAAGTCATAAATTTTATTATTCAAATTAAATTTAAAAAGATTATTATGATTTAGATTATTTTAGAAAAAATGGTGACCCCGCGGAGATTTGAACTCCGGACCTCACGATTATCAGTCGTGCGCACCACCAAACTATGCTACGGGATCAATTAACAATTTAGAAAAATACTTCATTTATAAATATTACTGTTGAAATCCTGATCAATTCTTCTTTTCTTTTCTTTTCAAAATAATCCATTTATCTGGCTTTTTTTGCTCTTTCTTAGGTTGTAGTTTACCTACCAAATTCTTAGCTTTCTTAACAACAGATTCTTGATAATATGATATGTAAAAACTCAATAGTGTTGTAATGGCATAAATCACAAAACATACTCCGATAAACAAATATAATATTGTAAATATTGTTGATAAGAAAGTTGTTGGGAATAAATTACTTTGCCCTCTAGTCATTAAAGATATGGCTGAGAAGTATAAAGACTCTTGGTAAGACCATCCTTCTAAGAAATGAAATGCAAACATACCAACAATCAATAAAACAACAATTCCAATTAGTAAAATAATAATTCTTGTTTTAAGAGTTTGCTTATCATCTTCATTTGAATACATAAAATTCTTTATGAAACAAATGGTTTAAATATTTTTTTATCTAATAAGTTTCTTTAACTTTTGAAATAAGTATATTAAGTCCACTTGAAATTACAAGCAATACTAAAGCCATACTTACGATATAACCCCAATCTAATGCAGATAGTGCCACAGTTCCAAAGAACTTAGATAAAGGCGTATAGATAACTAAAAGCTGCAATACTGCAGAACTTACCACGGCATAGATTAAATATTTATTTGAGAATAAACTTAAACCGTAGGATTGTCTTATAGAATATAATCTAACTATCTCAAAAACAAATAATGATGTAAAAGCAATAGTTTGACCTTTAATTACACTTTCCAAATTAAAACTAAATAAAATTAAGGAAGCTATACTGATTATTAAACCTAATGAGATTATTGAATAAGTCATTTGCTTATTAATTATGTTTTCTTTAGGACTTCTTGGTTTCTTTTCCATAACATCTTTTCCTGCTTCATCAACACCTAATGCAATTGCTGGTAATCCATCAGTAACTAAATTAAGCCATAATAAATGAATTGCAGTCAAAGGTAAAGGCATTCCTAATAAAGATGCAAATAAAATAATTAATATCTCTGCAAAATTACTTGATAACAAGTAATTAATGAATCTTCTAATATTATCATAAATTCCTCTTCCATGTTCAACAGCATTAACTATTGAAGTAAAATTATCGTCTGTTAAAATAATGTCTGAAGCTTCTTTAGATACATCTGTTCCAGTAATACCCATTGCAACACCAACATCCGCACTTTTCAAGGCAGGGGCATCATTAACACCATCTCCAGTCATTGCAACAACATTTCCTTTATCTTGTAATATATCAACAATCTTAATTTTATGTTCTGGATTTACTCTAGCAAAGATGGCAATTTTATGAATTATATTACTTAGCTTTTCATCAGAGAGTCTATCTAATTCCTCTCCTGAAATTGCATGTCCTCTAATCCCTAATTCAGAAGCAATTGCTTTAGCAGTATTAATATTATCTCCTGTAATCATAACAACTCTAATACCTGCATTATGACAAAGTGAAATACTTCTTTTAACTTCTCTTCTAGGAGGGTCAATCATACCTTGTAATCCAATAAATATTAACTCTCTATCATCATATTTAGTAGTAAGTGGTTTATATGCAAATCCTAATACTCTTAATGCATCACTTGTAAACAAATCATTCATTTCAAGAACTTGTTTCTTATAACTATCAGTTAATTTAGAAATTTTACCATTGATTAAAATTCTATTACATTTCTTTAAAATTATTTCTGGTGCTCCTTTAATATATGCAGTTTTATTTTTACTAAACTCATTAATTGTAACCATCATCTTAGATTCAGAAGAAAAAGGAATTTCATGAATTCTTTTATTTTTATTTTTCTCATCATCAATATTTAGACCAAATTTAACACTAGAAACTAATAAACATGCTTCAGTAGGATCTCCAATAATTTTCCATTTATCATTTTCTTTATTTAAATTAGAATTATTACATAGAATTCCTGTTTTTAATAATAATTCAATATCACTTTTTCTTACTTTCTTATTATCATAAACAAATTTACCTTCTGGGTCATAACCTTCTCCAATAACATCTATTATTTCATTACTACAAAATATTTTTTTAACAGTCATTTCATTTTTAGTTAAAGTACCAGTTTTATCAGTACAAATAATATTAGTACTTCCTAAAGTCTCTACGGAAGTCATATGTCTTATAAGAGCGTTCTTTTTAACCATGGCCTTAACTCCCAGGGCTAAAGAAATAGTAACAACTGCAGGCAAACCTTCAGGTATAGCAGCAACTGCTAATGCTATTGAAATCATAAACGCTTCATTTAAAGCAAAAATAAAATTACTTCCATCATAAAAAGCATAGAACTCCATTAAGAAAATAGCAATACAGATTAATATAGTTAAAATACCTAATCTCTTTCCTAATTTATCTAATCCTTTTTGAAGTGGAGTCTTATCTTCTTTATTCTCGTCTAATAACTTTGCAATTTTACCAACTTCAGTATTCATACCTGTTCCGGTAACAACAACTTTAGCATTACCTTTAGTAACAATAGTTGAAGAAAAAACCATATTTCTTTGATCAGCTAAAATTTTCTTGCCGTCAATAGATTCTTTAAACTTAGATACTGGGAAACTTTCTCCAGTTAAAGATGCTTCATTAGTTTCAAAATTGTTACAACTAATAATTCTACCATCTGCTGGAACTTTAGAACCTTCTTCTAATAATAATATATCACCAGGTACTAATTCTGAGGAATCAATTTCATGTTCTTTACCATCTCTAAATACCTTAGATTTTAAAGAAGTTAATTTTTTTAAAGCCTCAATAGACTTTTCGGCATTATATTCTTGTAAATAGCCAAAAATACCATTTAATATAACAATTAGAAAAATAACACTTGCATCAATAACTTCCCCAATTAAGAAAGAAATAATGGTAGCTGCAATTAAAATTAAAACAATGAAACTCTTAAATTGACTTAAGAATATTTGAATTTTAGATATCTTATGGCTCTCTTTAAGCTTATTAAAACCATATTTTTCTAATCTTTCATTGGCTTCAACATGTCCAAGTCCTCTTTCGGGATTAGAATCTAATTCCTTAACAATAATACGACTGTCTAGATTATAGATACCGGCCATACTCAAATATAAATTAATACATTTATAAATATTTAGAAAATGATTAACAAGAAGATTGTTTTAATCTGTCTTTCAATGAGTATAATAAACCATTAACATCAGAAAATTCATTTAAATGATTTATTCCTTGAATAGCGGCATCTAAAAAATTAATGGCAACTTCTTTTTTACTATATTTATATAATTCGGTACCTGTTGCATAAGTAATGGATTGAACAACTCTTGATAAAAGATAATTTCTGAAAAACACTTCATCAAATTTTAGATCTGACTCAGAGCAGTAATTATTAAGAATTAATCTCTTCTCATCCAAGCTAAGATTGTTTGGATATTGATCTAATAGCTTTACTAAATCATATTGGCAAGGTGCATCTTGATTACTATTCTCAAAATCTATCATAATTAAGGATTCTTCACCAACAATCCAATTCTCTGCATGTGCATCTTTATATCTTACAAAATCACTACTAGCCATTATCTCTTCCTCAAGATTTCTTAATGAAGATAAATAAGGAGAAGAATTAATTTCTAGTTCTCCAAGTCTTTCAGAAATAGTTTTAATATTATTCCTAGGATTATTATTAAGACTTGTATATTTATGAAAATTACTTAAAATTTTTCCTGTTTCATTATACAAAAGATAATTGTTTGATTCATAAAGAGTTGGTCCATGTTCTCTCATCATTACTAAAATTTGTTTATCTAAATCTTTATGTAGCACTTTTGGGATTTCTAAACCAGGAATTTTATTTTTAACTTTCTCAATTTCTTCATATAACAAAATTTCTTTATCAAAGTTACTTTTTTCTTTGAATTTCTTAAATATTAAACTAGATTTAATAACTTCGGAACCTTCTAAAGAATATACTGAATTATTGGATTTTGTAATTGATTTTTTATCGAAGTCCCCATTATTAATTATTTCAAAAAGAAATGAATTCCAGAAATTATTTAATTCATCTTTTTGTTCTTTAGGTATAAATTCATAATTTTTAAACCAATCTTCTAATGCAACAACCGTTCCAATTTTTCTAGAGTTTGTTTTAAAAAACTCATCTTTTGAAGAATGTATTTTTGAAATAGCTCCCTTAAAATCATCTGAGGATAATCTAGATACATATTCATAAAAATTAAGACTAAAATTATCTTTTCCACTAATTTTTAATAAAGGGT
Source organism: Candidatus Woesearchaeota archaeon (assembly GCA_019323235.1). Lineage (GTDB taxonomy): Archaea > Nanobdellota > Nanobdellia > Woesearchaeales > JABIAG01 > JAHWHN01. Next base: position 4,916 of record JAHWHN010000089.1, read on the forward strand.
TTAAAATCTTAGCCCAAAGATATTCATCTTCGCTTTCTGAAGAGTGATGTAATCTAAAACAATGAAGCATTTTAAGATAAGCATTAATCATCTCTTCTTCTTTCCCTTTAGATCTATAACAAATTCCTAATTCTCTATATAAAAATGGATTTATATTTCCCTCATTTGCCATACTCTCAAGTGTACTTAAAGGTTCTTCTTCAGAAAAAAAACCTTTTACTTCGGAAGAAACAATCTTAAAATAATCGAAGAATCTAGATAGGGTACTCATCTTAATTTTATTATCTTTTTTTAATTTATTGTATTGTGATATTTTTTTTAATTCTCTTTTTTTATCTTTTTTAATAGAACTAACCATATTCTTTTTCAAAAAATAAGACATATTATTCAAATATTGGACAGAAATTAATTCAGCACCTGTAATTGCAAAAATCTTTAATACATCTAATAATGCCTTTGATTCATCTGTTAATGAATACATGTTATAAGCTACATGAGCTAATAGTGAAAACTTAGCTACATCGCAAATAGTTCTAATTGTTTTAAGTCTCTTATAGCTTTTCAGTGCTTTTTCTTCTAATGTTTCTACCATAATGGTGGTAACACTATTTTTTTTATAAAAATAACCCCTTTCTTCAAGAATATTATAAATATTTAGAAAGGTGGCGCCCCCGACCAGACTCGAACTGGTGACCTTGCGGTTAACAGCCGCACGCTCTACCTACTAAGCTACGGAGGCATCATTATTTAATAGTCAGATTTCTTATATTATTTATAAAAGTTTCGAAAATTTTTATGGGAATTATTGTCTAAAAAAGACTCAAATTTTCTCTATGAAAAAGCATAAGCTTAATAAATACCACATAAATCCTCAGATTATGGACGACGCAGATCCTGACCTTTTTGAACAAGAAGTAAGTAACCACATTATGTGGAAGTATGATTCTATTGAATTTACACCAAAGGACAAAGTTAAGATGTTTTTAACAGGGGTGGCTAGTTTATTTTATCCAATCCAAGTTAGCTTACCTAAAAAGTACATTCCTCTTAGAAGAAGAGTAGACCTTTCTAGAAGACAAAAAACAAACATCAGTTTAGCTTCAATATGGAAAAAAGAGCAAGAATTCCTGGAAAATATTGTTTCAGGAGCTATATCCAATCAAGAAATTTCTAAGGAACAAGCTTTGTCTGGATTAGATTATTTAACTCAGCAATATAATCAGTGTAAACAAGAATTCTATGAAAATTAGAAGAAGCGCTGTAAGAAGGTAGGCAATTACCTTCTTAAGGCTACATAGAGGTGTATTATTAATGCAGCAGCAAAAAATACAATCGCTTCAATACCTAAAAAATTAGCGGCATCAGTATATTTGAAATGTATTCCAATTGCTGATCCAATTAAATTAACTATTGATAAAAGAAGCAAAGTATTGGCAAAAAATCTTGTCTTTTGGAAATTTAAAACATCTTTCTTAATGTAAGATACTTGTTTGTAAAGTTTTATGTATTCTTTCTTTACTTTTTCAATTTCTTTAACAGTTTCATTAACAGTCAAATAATTCTTTTTAAGTTCATTAGAAATTAGAATTTTAATTCTATCTTCATTAACAACCTTATCTTCAATTTCTTTTAATTTTTTAGCATTAAGGCCATTTTTAGTTGTATTAATTCTATCTAATTTTTGATTTAATTTATTAAGTTCATAATCAATAACTTTTTTATTTTTCTTAAACTCTTTTTCCCGAACAGAATCACTCTTAAAATCTTTAAAGTCCTTACTCATTTCTTTAACAAGTTTGGAATCTTTTTCTAAATTATCGACTTTAGAAGAAACATCTCTTAGTTGATCTCTATAAGCAACATTTTTTTCAAAAGAAACATGCCTTAAATTTAAATGATTTAAATCTTTAGCAATTAATTTTTTAGCTTTTTTAAGTCCAAAAATTTCTGACTTAATTCTATTAAAAGATTCTTGTAGCTTTGAATC
>JAHWHN010000090.1 GCA_019323235.1 Candidatus Woesearchaeota archaeon
ATTCCTAAACTCTTTAATGCTAAAATGTTTGAAGTAGTTTCATATAATTTACCTTCAACTTTTTCATTTGCTTTCAAAGTATCTTCTTTATAAGATTGTAATCTACCAACCATACTTAAATAAGTCCATAAGAAAATAACTATTGTTAAAATTGAAAAAACAAAGAACTTCCAAGAGATAAAGAATAATAATAATGAACCTGTTACTAAACCAATTGCTATTGGGTACCAATCATTAAAAAAGGAAGACATAGCAACCTTAATACTATCTACACCTGTATTTATCTTAGAAACTTTTGTTCCTGAATCTTCTTTACCATGCCAAGCTAAATCTAATGAAACCATTTTATTCATTGCTTCCAGTCTCATGTTCTTTTTAGATAATGCAGCAATTTTAATTAATGTATATTTACTATAAAATCTAATTGAAGTCGCAAAAATTCCAGATAAAATATAAATTAAAACATACCAATATAATATTGTAATAGGGCCACTTTTGTAAGATATTAAAAAATTAACAACCAAACCTAAAATTAGTGGATTAATGTAAGTATGCATTTCACCAAAAAATCTACAAATACTTCCAAAGATAAAATTACCTTTATATCCATCTAAAAAAGACCATAAGTCTTTGAAAAATTGAATATTTGAATAATTTTCTTCTTTCATATTAATTTGCCTTTTAATTTTCGGATTTGTTTTTCAGCCATCTTTTTAGCAGATTCTAAGTTTATTTTCTTATAAGTTTTTTCAAAAAATCCTAATAAAATATCTTTATCCATTGTTTTTCTAGAATGTTCTTGCCATTCATCATCAAATAAAGTTCCTAAAGCATCTGCACTTTGTAATACCTTTACTTCTATTTCATTTTCTTCAGAAGAATATTCACTTCCATGTTTTGAAATACATTTTAAAATTAAATCTTTTTTAGGAATGTCTAATTTATTTAAAAAATCTTTAGATAATTTATAACTTAATTCATCATGACCCTTTCTTCCTTTATATTTTCCAATATCATGAAGTAAAGCTGCTGCTTCCACTACAAACAAATCTGCCTTTTCTTTTTTTGCTAGTTTTATAGCATATTTTCTAACTAATTGAACATGATTTTTCCAAAGATTTTGATCTTCATAACCTGATTTAATAACTTCTTCTTCACAATATTTTCTTGCGAAAGATTCTATTTGTTTCATTATTGAAGATTTCATTCTTTTAACATAACTCCATACGATATAGCGGTTATTAATGATATACTTGAAACTATCATTGTTGTAATAATTAAGTCAAAGTATATTAATCCTACGGAAACTAATAATGCAGATAATGCATTTGCTATAGACCAAGATTGATTGATTATAGATGATAATGTTGCTCTTAAGTGAGAAGGGATTTCATGATGTTGAGCAGAGTCAAATACTGTTCCAAGAGCTGCCTCTAATCCTTTAAATAAAGATAATACAATTAAAGATAATATTAAATTTTTAGATAACGCAAAAATTGCCATAGCTACAAATAACCCTAAAAACAAACTTGATAATGATTTCTTAAATCCTTTTTTGTGAGCGATATGTCCTCCAATAAATGGACCAAATAAAGCAACCCCTGCCATTAAGATAGATAATAATGAAATATTCTCAGGAGGGAATTTTAAAATTTGATATAAAATTAAAGGCATTGTAATATAAAATGAATTTAAGGATATATTTCCTATGAAATCAGAGATAACTAAACCTCTTAAATTTTTATTTGTTTTATGAAATAGATGAGCAAAGGAATTCTTTGCTTGAATAAAAGTGTTTACAATAAAGTGCTTTTCATTTTTAATACTTTTAAAATTTCTTTCTTCTGCATAAAATAATATTAGAAAGAAAATTACTAAATTGGTTAATGAAATTATTAACCAAATTATCTTAAATTGTAATGCAATTATGAAAAAACCAATTATTCCTGCAATAAACTGACCTGATTTTTCTGAGAACATAGATTTTGTGAATAAACTTGTAATTTCTTTTTTCTTTTTTCCAATTTTCAATTCATCTATTATCCATGCACTATTTGTACCTGATTGAAAGGTAAATGCAATATCATTTAATACAAAACAAATTGCTAATAACCAAAATTCTTTAAATAAATAAAACCCTAAGAAAGATAGAGACATTAAGAAAAAAGATATTAAGAGAGATAATTTTCTTGAATAATGATCTGCAAAAGCTCCAGAAGGTATTTCAAATAAAGCAAAAACAATACTTGAAAAGAATATTAAAGTAGTTACTTTAACAGGGTCATGTCCTAGAAAAACAAAGTAAACTATTAATAATAATGAAGTAATATTTCTTCTAAACCCATTTACAAATTCTAATCCGTAAAATAATGCTTTTGATTTCTTATCATAATTCATGCTCATTTTATTATTTTTCCAAATTTAATATGTTGTTCTTTAAATCCCAAGTTTTTATTGAATTTTTTCATTGTTTCATTCTTAACATTACAACTAGTTTCTAAATAAGGAACTTTCTTTTCCTTCAACCAAGAAATAAATTGATTTACCATATATTTTGCAATTCCTTTATTTCTATATTTAGGAACTACTACTATTGAATTCAAATCCCCTTTCTTTTTCCAACCTTTTTCATTTGGACCTACCTTCTCAATTAAACCATAAATATATCCTGCCACCTCCCCATCAACATCTACTAATCTAAAAAATGAATTTCGTTCTTTAATTAATTCATCAAACTCTTTCTTTAAATTTCTTTTTTCTGGAGAAATGTCTTGAAGTAATGTATTATAAGGCTTGTGGTATTTAAAAAAAATACTTTCAAGATTCAAATAAGTATCAAATTCATTTTTATTTGGTTTTCTTAATTTCATATAACTCTATCCTTCCATAATATCAACAACAATATTGATCCAACTACTAATCCACTTGCTCCAATAATGAACATTGTATAAGTTAATGTAAATACATCTGCAATATAACCAAATATTGGAATTATTAAAGCATAAACCAATCTATTGAACATACTTTGTACAGATAATACTGTTGCTCTTACTTCTGAAGAAGTTAATTTGTTAATATAATCACTAAATACTACACTTGAAAAACCTCTAATGAATTGTCTCATATAAATAAAAATAAAACTAAACCAAAATACAAAAGCACTCATTAAAAAATATGATAGAGTTAGTAATACTAATAAAAATATTAATGAATTTTTTTGTCCTAAAGATTCTTCTACTTTATGAGAGTATTTTGAACTTACAGCAGCAACTAATTGAAAAGATGCAAAGATTATACCAAAATAAAGTACATCTACTCCAGATAATAAAAGATAAGGTTGTATTAACCATAATCCTGCTTGATTAAAACCAATTATTATAGCTGCATAAAATAAAAGCCATCTTAATTTAATATTATGAAAAACTGTTTTCTTAACTGTTTTCAAAATTTTAAGCATATAGCCTTTCTTAACTATTTTTTTATGCTTTCTTGGTTCAGTTAATGTTAAAGAGATTATTATTAAAGCAAGCATAAATGGAATCATTGCGTAGAATGCCCATCTGAAATTATAATTTCCAATAAACCCACCAGTTACATTACCAACTGCTGTTGCTATTAAACCATAAAATACAATATCTCCCCAGACTCTCTTATATTGGCTTTCTTTTTTTAGTGTAACTAAACTATCATAAACTAGTGCTGAATTTGCTCCAGATATCATTGATAAGGATAATGCATAAAACATTTCTGCTGCAAAAAATTGTAAATAAGTACTACTAAATGAATAGATAAGTACTGCAAAGAATAATCCAATGGCACCAATTACTAATGATTTTTTTCTTCCATATAAATCTGCAAAATATCCTGTTGGTACTTCTAAGAATACTATAGCCATAGCATAAACAGATTGTAATACCATAATTTGTGTATAACTTAATCCATTATCTTGCCAAAATAAAACTAAAATTGGTATAAAAAACCAAACTCCGGAAAACATTTCAAATAATCTAAACTTCCAGATGTTACTTTCTAATTTCTTTTTGTATTCTTTGTTTAGAGCCATTATCTTTTCTTATATAATTGTTTTTTATGAGCTTTTAACCACTCATTTCTTAATAATCCATAATTGAATTCATCAATGAACTTATTTTTCTTCCAATTTTTTTGTCTAGCAATACCTTCTTGTGTGAATCCCAATTTTTCTAATACTCTTTGAGAAGCTATATTATCTGGGTCAGTATCAGCAGTTATTTTGTTTAATTTTACTTCTCTGAACATATAATCTATAATTCCAGCTGATGCTTCTGTTGCATAACCTTTACCCCAGTATCTTTCTGCAAAGCCATAACAAAGTTCTGCACAAGTATCTCTGTACCAACTGAAATGACACATGTCAACGTCTCCAATTAAAGCATCATTCTCTTTTAAGAAAACTCCAAGATAATATCCATCATCTTGATTTAAAATGTCGGATTTTAAGAAGTTTTTAGCTCTAAGTAAAGTATTTATAGGTTGTTGCTTTTTTCTATTATACCATCCTCTATTAACAACTGCTTCAGCATCTGAAAGTTCAAACTTTCTTAAGTATAATCTTTCAGTTTCAATACTCGGTTCTTTTCTAACTAACTTAAATTCTATATTCATTTCTTAAATTCCTCATTTATTAGTATATTAATGTTTTTATTAAAAATAAAAGAAAAAAGGATTAAGCCTTATTCATTAATTCTGTAACATAAGGCAACATTTTTTTAGCTTTTTCTATTTGGTATTTTAAAGATTCTTCAGTATAAGTTAATTCATCTAGAATTTCTTTATTCTGATCTAATTTATATTTATCTAATAAATTCATCAAACCATATGAATTAAAATCTAAATGCTCTTTTGTTTTTTTACCTAAACAACATAAGTCCATACCAAATTTTACTTTATCTTCATTAAAAGAATTTAGTAAATAGTCTTTTAACGTTTCATCATGATTAGAATTTAAAGATTCTTTTATCAGATGTAAATCATAAATATTACCCTCAAAACATAATTCAAAAGATAAAATATGCTCTAAATCACATAAATTTTCTTTGCCTACCAAAGTATCTCTTGATTGTTTCAAAATATCATTATATTTTTTACTTAATTCTAATCCTTTTTCAGCTAACTCATAACATTTTTCATTCATTTTTTAACCCTTTAACTTAACAAAATGTCAAATGCCAAATCAATTGCTTCATAGACAGTATCAATGTTATCTAATTTGCTTTGATAAACTTTATGTAATGTTTGATTTACAACACAATCTTTGACAGTTATTTTTGCACCATCTGTTGAAAATTGTAATAAATCTCCAACATCTCCTCCTTCACAAGATACAGATAAATGCATCCTATCATATAATTCTGATGAAGGCATACCTATTTGAGAAGGAGTTAAAAATTTTCCATTATCAACATCATATTTGAAATCCTGCATTTCCTGAGTATAATCTCCAATGGCATTAAACCAAATATAAATATCTCTTTTTGAAGGATTAAATTTGAAAAAACTTTGTAATGAACAATCATCTACGTAAGCATTAAATTTAATCTTATCTTGATTATGATGCTTACACATGTTATTCCTTGCCTCATATAATAAATTTATATGAGATGCCAAATTTTCAAATTTATCTTCCATTTTTTCGATTCACTTCTCTTAATTCTTCAATCCAATCTTCGTCTGCATCAATCTTTTCTTCTTCAGAAGAATCACTTTTGAATAAACCCTCTGAAAAATCTTTGATAAAACCATCCCTCTCATCAGCTTTTTTATCAAAATAAGATGGCATATTAATTCCTTCTTGAATTAACTTATCAGCAGAGTATAATTTAACAGCCCTTTCATAATTACCTAAACTACACAATAAAGATGTCATGTAAATATTTTTGTCTGAAATATACTGACCTAATCTTCTATCATCTTCCTTAGTTTCACTATCAAGAATTAAATCAATAGTCTTATCAGTTTTTACTTTATTTGCATAATCTTCATTAACTGATTTAATATATTCATTTAATTCTTTATTATCGCTAATTTTTAAAGGCAAACTATATTTACTTAAGTTCTCTTTTTCCTCATCTTTCATTTCTTTTAAAACTTCATAAAAAGTTTTAAGAGTTTTATCGGATTCATTAGCGATTAATTTTTCAAGTTTATTTTCTTGATAAGATACTTTATTATCTACTTTAGATTGATTTTTATGATAATCACATAATTTTTCTTCTAGCGGATTAGATTGTTGATTAGATTGAACATTTTCAATTTTCTTTTCTTGATATGGTCTTTCGACTTTAACATCTTCAATCTTTCTACATCCAGGGATTAATGCTGTTGAAGCAATTAACCCATATAACAATGCCTTTCTAACAAAATTATACATTTTTTACTCCTTTAAATAGTCACATTTTGACTTACAATATTGAACCAACTTTTCGCCCAGTTTTTTAGTAATTGCATGAGCTTTATCATTTCCATAAATTTTCTCAGACAAATTTAAAGCTAAACCAGCATAAAAGGGACTCATATCCATTAAAGCTGAATTATTTTCAATTAATGATAAAGCAACCATATAATCTCCTTCTTCAATTAAGGAACTAATGTCCTTTGAAACATGTTTTATAACTTCATATCTTTGTCTATGATCTTTCTTTACTTCATTATTTTTTAAACAAGAAGCTAATCCCTCAGGAGTAATTTCTTGCCCATCATTTTTTACAACATAATCTAATAAATCATCAACTGTTTTGCCATAACTAATTTTCATTGTATCTTTTTTTTGTTCTTCCATTTTTTACCTCAATTTAGTATTCATTTAATCTTTTAACTTCAGGTTTCAAACCAAAATTATTAGTTAAAATTGAGTACAAGTTTTCATTAAGATGATCTTTAACCATATGTAATAGTCCTCCAACATGCACTATTCTTTTCTTAGGATTTTCTTTAACAAGCTCATTTAATTTTGATGCTTGATAACTATCTCTTCCTTGAAATATTTGTCTAGAGTTTTCTAATCCAAAATTAACTAATTTATCGCCATAAACCAGATCTGAATTTTGATTTCCAGTCTTCATTACATTTAATGTATTCTGTAAAACTTCAGGTCTTTGTTTTAACAGTAAAATAACATTATGAAATTCTGCAATCATTCTATCATAATTTTTAATAGTTCCTTCTTTACTGTCAATATAGTGTAAAGGTATATTATTCTCAATAGAATAATTCTTTAATACATCTAATTCAAAAGGATTTATTGATTGGTTGAAAGCTTCTTTAGATTCTTGATATTCTTGTCCAAGCCCAACATCATAAAAAGCATTTTCAAGTACATTTACTAACTCTTTAATTTGTGGCTTTTTTGAATTATAGGCTTCATCATTATATTCAATAGTTAAAATATCTGGATTTAATCTATTTAATGCTCTATTTAACCTTTCTTTACCTTTCGGGTCTCCATGACAAGTTCCTATTAAGTATAAGTTACTATTTTTATTTTCAAACAAACACTGATAAAATGCATCTGCGAAAATCTTTGCGAAATCATATTCATCTGACATTTTTAATACCTCTAATTAAAATATAATAGAAAAGTAGTAAAAATAACAGTTAAAGATAATGTATAAATTATTATAATA